>JAFRGU010000270.1 GCA_017433675.1 Clostridia bacterium | reverse complement strand
GGACAAGGGGACCGAAGTGACCGTGAAGGTCTACGTCGTCCATCCGGAATATGTCGAGGATCCGCGGCACAACATCGGTATCAGCGCGCTGGACTTCTTCATTACCCCGGAGGAGATCCAGGAATCCATGGCAATCAGCACGGACCTGAAGACCTGGGCGAGCGCCGAGGCCTGGAATCTGCAGGATGACAGCTCTGTCGACATCACGGATGTGAAGTTCGATTTCGATCCGGCGACCGTGAAGGAGGGATCCTACGAGATCACCTTTGCCACCCAGGGCCGGGAATACAAAGTGGAAACAACCGCCCGGCATGAGGTCGGAGACCGGGTGGGGCTGGACTTCGATCCGGAGGATATCCACGTGATGCATAAGGAAGTGGCGGACGTATGAAATCTTTCTTTCGAATGAGCTACCCCTACATCCTGTGGATCGCGCTGTTCATCGTAGCCCCGATGTTCATGATTCTGCTGTATGCTTTTACGCGGTCCAGCAGCGGAGCGATCACCTTCAAGTTCACGCTGGAGAACTTCTCCCGGTTTCTGAGCGATCCCACCTTCCTGAAGGTGCTGTGGACCTCGCTGCGGATTGCCTTCATCACAACGGTGTGCTGCATCCTGATCGGATATCCGGCCGCGCTGTTTATCGCCAACCTGCCGGAGAAACGGCAGACGCTGATGACCCTGCTGCTGACGCTGCCGATGTGGATCAACATGCTGCTGAAGACCTACGCGTGGCGCGGAATCCTGATGAACTTTGAAATGGAGAGCGAGATCAAGGTCTTTATCGGCATGGTATACGACTTCCTGCCCTACATGATCATCCAGATCCACACAGCCATCGCCAAGCTGGACCGGGAGCTGCTGACGGCCGCCTACGACCTGGGGGCCAATAAATGGAAGTCTTTCCTGAAGGTGACGCTGCCCCTGAGCGTGCCGGGGATTATTTCCGGAATCACCCTGGTGTTCCTGCCGGCGGTAAGCAGCTTCGTGATTCCGAAGTTGCTGGGCGGCGGAAACTATGTGCTGATCGGCAACCTGATCGAGACCTATTTCCTGGTCGCCGGGGACTGGAACTTCGGCAGCGCGATCTCCCTGGTCATGGCGCTGATCATCATTGTCTCCATGTACCTGACGAAGAAGCTGGACACCAGCACGGAGGAGGGGTAAGCGATGGAGAAGAAAAAAAGCGGAAGCCGGTTTTTTACCTCCGGGTACCTGATCCTGGTGATGCTGTTCATCTACCTGCCGATCCTTTACGTGATGGTCTTCAGCTTTAACGACAGCAAAAGCATGATCTCCTTCAGCGGGTTCTCCACCCGGTGGTATGAGGCCATGTTTGAGAACCGGGAAATGCTGGAGAGCATCTATTATACCGTGGTGGTGGCGCTGATTGCCACGGCTGTTTCCACGGTGGTCGGAACCATCGCCGCCATCGGACTGAGCAAGGCCCGGCCGCTGATCCGGAGCGCGATCCTGGAGATCAATAACCTGCCCGTGCTGAATCCGGACATCGTGACCGCCATCAGCCTGATGCTGCTGTTCCTGAGCGTGAAGATTCAGCGGAGCATTGTGACGCTGACCCTTGCGCACATCACCTTCTGCATTCCCTACGTGATCCTGAGCGTCATGCCGAAGCTGCGCCAGCTGGATGACAACGTGGCGGAAGCGGCGCTGGATCTGGGAGCAACGCCGTGGCAGGCGCTGACCAAGGTGATTATTCCCCAGGTTTATCCGGCGATCTTTTCCGGCGCGCTGATTGCCTTCAGCATGAGCTTTGACGATTTTGTGATTTCCTTTTTCACCGCGGGGGTGGACGTCCAGAACATCAGCATGTATGTCTATTCCATGAAGCGGTTTAACCCCAGCGTGAACGCGCTGAGCACGCTGATCGTGATCGCGGTGACCCTGATCCTGGTGGCTGCCAATCTGATTCCCGCTCTCAAGGAGAGGAAGAATAAAAAGGAGGAAACCTGAACATGAAAAAGATGATTCTGCTGGCGGTAACCCTGATGCTGGCCCTGATGCCCCTGGCGGGGATGGCGGAGGGATTTGATCCCGAAGAATTCAGGGGAGAGACGCTGAATGTCTATAACTGGGGCGAATATGTGGACATGAGCGTGATCCGGGAATTCGAAAAGATCTACGGCGTGCGCGTGAACTACAAGACCTTCGAAAGCAACGAATACCTGTGGCTGCAGATGAGCAGCGAGGATGCCTGGGATGTGATCGTACCGAGCGACTACATGATTGAACGGCTGATCGCGGCCGGCAAGCTGCAGCCGCTGGACAAAAAAATCATCACCAATCTGGATGAGCTGGCGGAGGGCGTCCGGAATCTGCCCTACGATCCGGACAATACCTATTCGGTTCCCTACTTCTGGCAGACGGTGGGCATCGTGTACGACACGACGAAAATTTCCGAGGAAGAGATGGAAGCCCAGGGATGGGATGCTTTCCAGAACGCTGCGTATGCCGGACATACCTACATGTATGACTCCTCCCGGGATGCCTTCATGATCGCGGAAAAGGCGCTGGGATATTCCATGAACACCACGGATGAGGCTGAAATCAACGCGGCCTATGAGTGGCTGCGGAACATGCACGCCAGCCTGAAGCCCAGCTATGTGACGGACGAGGTGATCGACAGTATGGCGGAAGGGCTGAAGTGGATGGCGCTGGTTTACAGCGGAGACGCGGCCTACATCCTGAGCGAGAACGAAGACATGGCCTACTGCGCGCCGAGCCAGGGCACCAACATCGCCGTGGACGCGATGGTGATCCCGGCCAACGCGAAGAACCCGAAGCTGGCGAACGTCTTTATCAAGTACATGCTGGACTACGACGCGAGCTTAGCGGACTCCGAAGAGGTCGGGTACGCCTCCGCCAACGCTCAGGTGCTGGCGGAGCTGAGCGGCCCCGGCGGAGACTATGAGGGCAATGCGGCCTACGTTCCGCGGGCCGGATATGAAAAGGATGAAATGTACGTGGATCTGCCGGCAAACTGGCAGGCGAAAATGCCGGATCTCTGGGCCAAGGTAATGGCAGAATAAGCAAAAAACAGTCGCCCCCTGCAAAACAGGGGGCGATCCTTTTTTATTGAGCGATTATTGGGCAACCGCGTCCACGATGGCGAGCGTCAGGGTCAGATCCACATACTCTCCGTCCTCGGGCAGCTGCTCCAGCTGGCGCAGATCTTCGCCGCCGGTCCGGAAGACCTTCAGGGCAACCTCATCGCCTTCCTTCATGGCGCTGATGACGGCCGTCAGATCGGAGGTGGAGGTAATCACCTGGCCATTGGCTTCCACGATGATATCAAAGGCTTTGACGCCGGCCGCGTCCGCCGGGCTGCCGCTTTCCACTTCCAGGACATAGGCCCCGCGGGGAAGCGTACCGCTCTGAATCGCGCTGCCGGTAAGGGTGGTAACGGTGACGCCCATCCGGGGTTTGCCAGAGAGCCCCTGCTGGCCGCTGGCATTGTTGTCGCCGGCTGTTCCGACGCCATTCTGCCCGGGGGTCAGGGTATTCGTATCCACGGCCAGGGCCTGATCGATCACCGCTTTGGCGTCATTGACCGGGATGCACATGCCGATGGATTCCACGGCCGCGGAGGAAGAATACCGGCTGCCGGTATACTTCAGCGTGGGGATACCGATCAGCTGACCATCCAGGTTGAACATGCCGCCGCCGCTGTTGCCGCTGTTAATGGCAGCATCCGTCTGGATCATGGTATTGATGACTTTCGTGGTCCGGCCGTAACGGTCAGTGCTGGTGCCGGTGGAAATCTCCCGGTTCAGGCCGGAGATAATACCGGCGGTGACGGTCTTGTTAAATCCGATGGGGTTGCCGATGTTGAATACCAGGTCGCCGACCTGCAGGGCATCGCTGTCCCCGAGCTCCACGGGGTTCAGATCCAGACCGGGCACATACAGGACGGCCACATCCAGGTCTTCGTCGCTGGCGGCCACCGTAGCCTTCAGCAGATCCGGGTCTTCCTTGCCTTCCCGGGTGACGGAGACTTCCAGGCTGCTGGCGCCTTCCACCACGTGATAGTTGGTCATCACATACTCCTTCGCCACGACGACGCCGGAGCCGCTGCCGTATTTGATTTCCTTGCCGGTGTTCGGATTGTTTCCGTTCCCGTTGCCGTAGGGATAACCATAACCGAAGAAGTCACTCCAGGGGAAACCGAAGCTGCCGTAGCCGTTCCCATAGGAGTTCGAGACCAGCTGGTAGTTATTGACACCGACCACACTGTCCATCACCTGGGCGATTGGCGCCGTGAAAGGCGAGGACGAGGAAGAGGTCATCACTGAGTTGGCCGCCTGAGCCGGCTGCCCCGCCCCGATGACGGAACCGATCATGACGCAGACCAGTGCCAGGGCGATATATCCTACCGTTTTCCGATTGTTCCAAATCTTCTTAAGCATCTTTCAAAATCCTCCTTTCTGGATTTCGGTGACAGTATAGAACCGCTTTTTTTACCAGAGTATGAACGGAATGTAAACGATACAAAAAAAGAAAGACATGACTGAACCCTGCATGGAACCTGTCGGAATGTGGCTGAAACGGAACCACTTTTTCCGGGGCTGTCGAAAGTTCATAAAAAGCTTTGGAAATTTCTGCAAAAAGGCTTTTCAGCCGGCTTTTTTTTCGTTATAATATCCATGTCGCCCCAAGCGCGGGACCGAATGGGAGGAAACCATGACGGATTTTGTAAGCACCTGGAACAGCGAATCCTTTCTGACCTACCCTGTTGGCCCGTTAGGGCTCATTGCCATGCCCGGCACGGAGAAAATGGGCGAAAAAGTCAATAGCTGGCTGAAGAAATGGCGGGATCATACGGAGGAGTCCATGGGGGACGAAATCCGGACGACCCCGGGTTTTGAGCGGGAAGATTTCCTGGTGAAGGTGATCTGTCCGCGATTCGGCAACGGCGAAGGCAAGGGCATGATCAAGGAGAGTATCCGGGGATATGATCTCTATATTCTCTGCGATCCCGGCGCCTACAATGTGACATACAAGATGTACGGACAGGACATCCCCATGGGGCCGGACGAGCATTTTGCCAACCTGCGGCGGATCATCGCCGCCACCAACGGCAAAGCCCGGCGCATCAGCGTGATCATGCCGATGCTGTACGAGGGGCGGCAGCACAGGCGGGCTTCCCGGGAGAGCCTGGACTGCGCCATGATGCTGCAGGATCTGGAACGGATGGGGGTCAGCAATCTCGTTACCTTCGACGCCCATGATCCGCGGGTGCAGAACGCGATTCCCACGGGCGGATTCGAGAGCTTCATGCCCAGCTATCAGATCCTCAAGGCGCTGCTGAAGAAGGACAAGACCCTGTGGATCGATAAGGATCACATGATGATCGTTTCCCCGGATGAGGGCGCCATCGACCGGAATATTTTCTATGCTTCCGTGCTGGGGCTGGATATGGGAATGTTCTACAAGCGGCGGGACTATACCCGGATCGTCAACGGGCGGAATCCCATCGTGGCCCACGAATACATGGGGAACACGGTCGAAGGGAAGGATATCTTCGTGGCGGATGACATCATCAGCAGCGGAGAAAGCGTTATCGAGCTGGCCCGGGAACTGAAAAAGCGCAAAGCAAACCGGATTTTTGCCGCGGCAACCTTTGCCCTGTTCACCAACGGCCTGGAGGAATATGACCGGGCCTATCAGGAGGGGATCATCGACCGGGTGATTTCCACCAACCTGACCTACCGCCGCCCCGAGGTGGCGGAACGGGAGTGGTTCCTCGAGGCGGACATGAGCAAATACATTTCCTACATTATCGCCACGCTGAACCATGACCGCAGCGTTTCCAGGCTCCTGAATCCCTACGACCGGATCCACGCGCTGCTGAAACGCTACGAGCGGGAGCAGCAGGAGGCCGGAATCCGGCTGGTATAAGCAAAAAGCATATATGCCCCTTTGCACCGCAGGGGGGCTTTTCCATATCCGAAAAGCGGGAAAAAGCCATCCGGATCTGAAAGAGAGGGGAGAAAAAGATGAAGATTGGAATTCGCCTGCACGATACGATCAGCGGGACACTGGAAGAACGGCTGACCTATGTGAAAGGTCAGGGGTTTGAGTGTGCGCATCTGGCAATGAGCAAGGTGCTGCCGGACTTCAGCATGAAGGACGCGCCTGAAAAACTGACCCAGCCGGAATTTGAGGAGGAAATCCGGGGACCGTTTGACCGGACCGGCCTGGACTGCGCGCTGCTGGGATGCTATCTGTCCCTGATGGACAACAGCGAAGAGGAACGGGAACGCATCCGGGAAGTTTATTATGCGCATTTTCCCTTTGCCAGAAAGATCGGCGCCTGGATGGTGGGGTCGGAAACGCCGGCCAGGCCGGAAAGCGCTTTCGCGAAGGACGCGCCCCACAGCGAGGAGGCCTTCCGCTTTTTTGTTGAGCAGCTGCGGCCCATTGTCCGAAGGGCGGAGGAGGAAGACGTCCTCTTTGCCATTGAGCCGGTATACAGCCATGTCATTTCCACGCCGGAACGGGCGGAGCGCCTGCTGGACGCCATCCGCAGCGATCATCTGAAGATTATCCTGGATGCAGTGAACCTGCTGGGACCGGGAAACGTGAATCGGCGGGAGGAGGTCATCCGGGAGGGCATGTCCCGCCTGGGAGACAGGGTGGCGCTGATGCATATGAAGGACTACCGGCTGGAGGCGGACGGAAGGATGCCGGCCGTCGCCTGCGGAGAGGGCGAGATGGACTACGGCGGGCTGATGCAGTTTGCCCGGGCCCGGGATCTGTCCATGACGCTGGAGAACACGAAGCCCGGCAACGCGGAGAAGGCCAGGGAAACGCTGATCCACAGCTAGGCGGCAGCGGCGGCTTTCCTGATTCATGGTGACTGCAGGCATTTGATCCGCCGCGCAGGATATGATACAATAAAAAAGAGCCACGGGCTTGATGATGAAGGAGGAAAACGGGATGAAGATTACCAAGGAAAAAAATGGAAACGCGCTTCTGGTGGCACTGGAAGGGCGGCTGGACACCATGACCGCTCCGGAACTGGAAGCGGAGCTGAAGCAGGAACTGAACGGCGTGGAAAGCCTGGAGCTGGATTTCAGCAGGCTGGACTACATTTCCTCCGCGGGCCTGCGGGTTCTGCTGTCCGCCCATAAGATCATGAGCGGCAAGGGCGGCATGAAGGTGACCCATGTCAACGAGATTGTCCAGGAAGTGTTCGATGTGACCGGATTCGCCGATATTCTGGATATTGAATAAGCCCGGCCGGGCCGGAACGCGTCGGGAAGGCGCTGTGAAAAAAACGGCGCAGTCAGGGCACCGGCCGCGCTGTATCCGGAAGAAGGCGAACCGGCAGGAATGACACGGAAGACAGGAGGGGAACGTCCATGAACGAGATCACGCTGAAGGCGACAATCGAGAATATTCCCCAGGCCACCGCTTTTATCGATGAAGCGCTGGAAGCCGCCGCGTGCTCCATGAAGGCACAGATGCAGATCGACGTGGCCATGGATGAACTCTTTGGTAATATTGCAAGGTATGCCTACGCTCCCGGTGAAGGAGAAGCCACCGTCCGGTTCCATTTTCAGGAGGAAACGCGAACGGCTTCCATTACCCTGATCGACAGCGGAATCCCCTTCAACCCGCTGTCCGTTGCAGAACCGGATACCACCAGCGCAGCGCAGGACCGGCCCATTGGCGGGCTGGGGATTTTCCTTGTGCGGAAGACCATGGATGATATGGCGTATGAATACCGGGATGGGAAGAATATTCTGACCATCCGGAAGAAGATCTGAGGAAAGCTGCTTCCCCAAAAAACGGCAGGGCCGGGCATGATCCCGGCCCTGCCGTCGTTTGAAGAGTGCAGCGCCCTTATTTCCGCCAGCGGCGGGCCAGAAGCGAAAGCGCATAGCAGAAAGCCGATGTCAGCACAATGGACGCGCCGGCGCTGGTGTCCGCATAGTAGGAGAGAATCAGCCCGAGGATCCCGCTGAAAAGCGCGATCAGCACGGTAAAGAGCGCATGCTGGCGGCTGCTCCGCGCCAGGTTCCGGCCGGCGGCGGCGGGCAGGATCAGAAGCGCGTTAATCAGCAGCACCCCGACCCAGCGGATCGCCAGCATGACGGCTACAGCCACCAGCACGACGAAAGCGCCCTCCACCAAGCGGATGTGAATTCCGCGGGAACGGGCCAGGGAGGGGGAAACGCTTGTCAGCAGAAGCTGATTATACATCAGCGCCCAGAGCAGAATCCCCAGCGGAAGGGCAATCGCCAGCGCCAGCAGATCCTCCGGCGTGACGGCCAGAATATCGCCGATCAGCAGGTTGGAATACTTCGCGAACTTTCCGCCCCGGGACAGAATCAGAAGCCCGGCGGCAATCGAGGTCGAAGAGAAGACGGAGATAATCGTATCCGCGGAGGCGGAACCGCTCTGCTTGATCAGGCAGATCAGGACAGCCCAGATGATTCCGAAAATCAGGAGCGCAGCAAGGTCGCTGCGAAGCCCCAGGATCATCCCGAGGCCGATTCCGGTGATGGCGGAATGACCCAGCGCGTCCGAGAAGAAAGCCATCTGATGATTGACAGCCATGGTTCCCAGAAGTCCCAGCAGCGGCGTCAGCAGCAGGACGGCCAGGAACGCGTTTTTCATGAAGGAAAAACGGAAAACGTCGAAGGGAAGAAAGCTGTCCATCAAATGATATACAGCATCCATCAGGGCCGCACCTCCTTTTCCGGAGACCGGGAATCCGGGAGATCCTGATCCGGTACAGGGTCCGGGGCGACAGACGGATCAGTTCCCGGCTTTTCAGCCGCCCTGTCCGGAACTGCACCGGTTTCCTGGACACGGGAGCGGGAAGAAACGCGTACGAACCGGCTGGAGGAGACCGCGTTTCCTGATTCCGTATCGCAGGAAACATCCGCCTCCGGCGCCGAAGCCGCCTTCCGGACGGGCCGGGCTGCATTCCGGTTGTCCGCGAACAGAAGGCTGCCGGGAGCCGCGCCAAGGGCGGATAAAGGATCATCCGGCAAATCGTTCCCGGCGCCAAAGACATCCCGGAACGCTTCGGAAGCAAATACTTCTTCCGGCGATCCCTGGGCGAGGACGTTTTTATCCAGCAGAATGACATAATCCGCATACTCCCGGACCAGCCGCAGATCATGGCTGACCAGCAGGATCGCGATATGCAGGGTCTCCTTCAGATGGTTCACGGTATCCAGAAAGAGCTTCAGCCCGTTCCGGTCCACACCGCTGACCGGCTCATCCAGCACCAGCAGATCGGGCGCGGGATGGAGCGCGAGCGCCAGAAGCACCCGCTGCAGTTCGCCGCCGGAGCAGCGGCCGAGGGGACGGTCTGCCAGATCTCCGGCGCTGACATCCTTTAGGGCCCGGAGCACCTCCGCCCGAACCTTTTTGCTGATGCCCGTCCAGACGGGCCGCCTAGACATGGAGGCTGCCAGAAAATCCTGTACGGTCAGCGGCATCTCCGGATCAAAGGAAAGGTGCTGGGGAACATAGCCGGTAGTCAGGTGCGCCAGATCCCGGCCGGCGCTGTCCACATGGCGGATGGAGCCGCCATGGGAAATCTCTCCCAGCAGGGCCCGGATCAGGGTTGTTTTTCCGGCGCCGTTCTGGCCGATCAGCACCGTCAGCTGGCCGCAGTGAATATGCATGGAAATATCCTGCAGAAGAAGCTGGCCGCCCCGGCAGACCGAGACCTGATCCAGGTCGATGTGGCACAGGGCGCAGCGGGGAAGTCGCATCAGTGGATCCCTCCTTGAAAAACCGGGAATATTGATGTATTATAGCAACTGTTCCAATTGTAGTAAACGAGAAATTTCGTTTACTATAAATTTTGCGTCCGCTGTTTCCGGGGAAGAAATCCGGAAGGTCGGCGCAGGGGAATATTTCACCGCGCAGGGCCGCGGTTGTCCTTTTGCAAATCATCGGAAAGGGAAAACCATGGGGAAGATCATCGCGATCACGAATCAGAAAGGCGGCGTCGGGAAAACGACGACCGCCGTGAATTTGTCCGCATGGCTGGCGGAGATGGGGAAGAAAACCCTGATGGTGGATCTGGATCCCCAGGGAAACACGACCAGCGGACTGGGATGCCGGGTGAAGGACGGGAATTCCGTTTATGACGCCATGATGGGGCGGACGAAAACAGAGGACTGCATTCAGAAGACGGGCGTGAAAAAACTGCGTCTGGTGGGAGCCGATATCCGTCTTGCCGGTGCGGAAGTGGAGCTGGTGGGAGTGGAACGGCGGGAATACGTGCTGAAAACCCTGCTTGCGCCCATCCGGGAGGATTATGCCTTTATCCTGATCGACTGTCCGCCGAGCCTGAGCCTGCTGACGCTGAACGCCCTGGCTGCGGCCGATTCGGTATTGATTCCAATCCAGTGTGAATACTATGCGCTGGAAGGGGTGACCAGCCTGATGAACACCATCGGCCGGGTGAAGAAGACCATGAACCCGCGGCTGGAAATCGAGGGCATCCTGCTGACGATGCTGGACGGGCGGACCAATCTGGGGCTTCAGGTGGTGGATCAGGTCAAGAAGCATTTCCGGAAAGAAGTCTTTGCCACCACCATTCCCCGGAACGTGCGGCTGGGCGAAGCACCCAGCCACGGAGAACCGATCCATATCTACGATCCGAAGAGCTCCGGGGCGCAGGCCTATCATGCGCTGGCGAAGGAAGTGCTGGCCAGGAATACCAAGAAAGAATAAGGAGGACAGCGGAATATGGCGAAAAAGGCGCACGGCCTGGGACGCGGGCTGGACTCCCTGTTCGCGGACAGCGAAGACTGGGGAACGAGCATTCAGGAGATCCCGATCGGCGAGCTGGATCCCAATCCGGATCAGCCCCGGAAAAGCTTTGACGAGGAAACCATCGCGATGCTGGCGGAAAGCGTCCGGGAGCAGGGAGTGCTGCAGCCGCTGCTGGTGGTCGCCTCCAGCAACGGGCGATACCGGATTATCGCCGGAGAAAGACGGTACCGGGCCAGCCGGATGGCCGGGCTGGAAACCGTGCCCTGTATTGTGAAAGACCTGGATATCGTCCGGCAGATGGAGATTTCGCTGATCGAAAATCTGCAGCGGGAGGATCTGAATCCCGTGGACGCGGCGCGGGGAATCCGGGCGCTGATGCAGCAGTGCGGATATACCCAGGAGAAGGTCGCCCAGCGGCTGGGCAAAAGCCGGCCTGCCGTGGCCAATCTGGTCCGGCTGCTGAACCTGCCGGAGGAAGTGACGGACATGGTCCGGGACGGGATGCTGAGCGCAGGCCATGCCCGGGTGCTGGCAGGGCTCACGGATCCGGAAACGCAGAAAAAACTGGCGCACAAGGCGGCGGAGGAAGGACTCAACGTCCGCCAGATGGAAGCGCTAGCTGCGAAGAGCCGGAATTCCGGCACTCCGAGAACACCGGAGCGGAAGCCGCTGGCGCCGGAGCTGCGGGAACTGCAGGAACGGCTGCTGGAGAGGACCGGTATGCGGGCAACCCTGAAGGGAACCGTAAAAAAGGGAAAGATCGTTCTGCAGTACAACAGCCTGGATGAACTGAACCGACTGCACGAGCTGCTGGAGCAGGTGGACGCATGAGCAGGAAGGACTTGCCGGAAATGCCCCGGTGGGACGGACCGCTGAGTCATCCCTTCTACAGCAGGGTGGTAAAAAGGGCGCTGGATCTGATTCTGGCGCTGGTTCTCCTGATTCCCGGGCTGATCCTGATGATTCCCCTGGCCGTCTGGGTGAAGCTGGATTCTCCCGGTCCGGTGATCTACAGGGCGATCCGGGGCGGATATCATAACCGGCCGTTCTACATCTGGAAATTCCGGAGCATGGTGGTGGGCGCGGATCAGACCGGCGGCACCACCGCGAAGAACGATGCCCGGGTTACCCGGGCGGGGCGGATCATGCGCCGCTTCAAGCTGGATGAGCTTCCGCAGCTGTTTAACATCCTGCGGGGCGAAATGAGCTTCGTCGGGCCCCGGCCGGAGCTGCTTCTGTATACCAGCCGGTATACGGAGGAGCAGCAGTGCATTCTGTGGGTGCGCCCGGGCGTGACGGACCGAAGCAGCATTGTTTACATCGCCCAGGACGAGATTGTGGGCGAGGAGGATCCGGTGGGGAACTTTGAACGCCTGATTCTGCCGAAGAAGAACCAGCTGCGGGTGGAGTACGCCAGGAATCAGAGCTTCCCGCTGGACTGGCAGCTTTTCTGGGAAACCATCGGCGGCGTATTCAGGAAGGCGGAAAACGCTGCGAAAGAGAAGAAGAGGCAGAACTGACCGGAACACCGATGGAACGCGCGAAGGAAAGGAAAAAACATGGGCGGCTACGAAGCGAAGGTGCACGGCATCTTTCAGGGGGAACCGATCAACGCGCATGATCCCCGGACGCTGGCCTGGCTGATCCGGCGGAATGGCCTGGAGATGGCGCATCTGAGCCGGGGAAGCCACATCGGCAGCGTGTTCAGCGTCGCTGAAATTATCGCGGTTCTCTATGCTTCCGTGCTGAATGTGAATCCCGCAGACCCGAAGAAACCGGACCGCGACCGGCTGATTCTCAGCAAGGGTCACGCAGGCAGCGCGGTCTACGCGGCGCTGGCGGAAACCGGCTTCTTTCCGGTGGAGGAGCTGAGCACCCACTACGGGAACGGCTCCAGGCTGAGCGGACACGTGAGCCATAAGGGTGTGCCCGGAACCGAGATTTCCACCGGTTCGCTGGGGCACGGGCTGGCGATCGGAGCCGGCATGGCGCTGGGGGCGAAGATGGACAGGGAGCTCTGGCGCACGGTTGTGGTTCTGGGAGACGGAGAATGCGATGAAGGCGCTGTCTGGGAGGCGGCGCTGCAGGCGCACCAGTTCCGGCTGGACCGGCTGGTCGCCGTGGTGGATTACAATCACATGCAGAGCCTCGACTTTACAGAGAAAACCCTGGCCCTGGAGCCGTTTGAATCAAAATGGCGGGATTTCGGATGGAACGCCTGCAGCTGCGACGGGCATGACACGGAAGCTCTGCTGGAAACCTTTGCATGGGCATGGCAAAATGCCGGGACCGGGAAACCCTCCGTGATTCTGGCTCATACCGTCAAGGGCAAGGGCGTTTCCTTCATGGAAAACGATATTCTCTGGCATTACCGGACGCCTCAGGGAGCGGAGTATGAAGCGGCGCTGAAAGAACTGGAGGCGCAGAAACCATGAGAGACGCGTTTGTAAGGGCGCTGATGGCGGAGATGGAACGGGACCCGCGGATCGTCCTGATTACCGGGGATCTCGGTTTCGGCGTGCTGCGGCCTGTGAAGGAACGCTATCCGGAACGGCTGATCAACGCCGGAATCGCGGAGCAGAGCATGGTGGGCCTGGCTGCCGGCCTGGCGGCCACCGGACGAAAAGCGGTGGTCTATTCCATCGGAAATTTCCCAACCCTGCGGCCGCTGGAGCAGATCCGGAATGACTGCGCCTATCATGAGTTGGATGTGAAAATCGTATGCGTCGGCGGCGGGTTCGTTTACGGAAGCCTGGGGATGAGCCACCATGCCACGGAAGACATGTCCGTAATGCGGGCGATTCCAGGCGTGACCTGCTTTACCCCGGGCGATCCCGCGGAGACGGAAGCCGTGACCCCGGTGATGTTTGCCACTCCGGGCACCTGCTATCTGCGGCTGGGGCGGGGAAATGAACCGCATGTCCACGAGCATGAAATTACGGGCTGGACGTTTCCGAAAGCCATCTGCCTGCGGGAGGGAACGGATATTGCCCTGCTTTCCGCCGGCGGAATCCTGATCGAACTGAAGAAAGCGGCGGAACAGCTGGAACAGGCGCAGATCAGCGCGGCGATATGGAGCTTTCCGTGTCTGAAGCCCATCGACCGGGAGCGCATTCTGGCGCTGGCCGGGCGGTACACGGATCTGGTGACCGTGGAAGAGCATACGGTGGTGGG
>JAFRGU010000269.1 GCA_017433675.1 Clostridia bacterium | reverse complement strand
CCCGTTGGAATTCATACCGGGGACAGCATTGTCGTCGCGCCGGCGCTGACCCTTTCCGACCGGGAATATCAGATGCTGCGGACCGCCTCCCTGCGGATGATTGAAGCGCTGGGCATCGTTGGAGGGTGCAACTGCCAGTTCGCGCTCAACCCGGATTCCTTTGAGTACGCGGTGATCGAAGTCAACCCGCGGGTATCCCGCTCTTCCGCGCTGGCCAGCAAGGCCACCGGCTATCCCATCGCCAAAATCTCCGCCCGGATCGCGCTGGGCTATACGCTGGATGAAATTGTCAACGATATCACCGGCAAAACCTGCGCCTGCTTCGAGCCGACGCTGGATTACGTGGTGGTCAAGTATCCGAAATGGCCGTTCGACAAATTTCAGGGATCTTCCCGCCGCCTTGGCACGCAGATGAAGGCGACCGGTGAGGTGATGGCGATCGGGCAGCGGTTTGAGGAAGCGCTGATGAAGGCCATCCGCGGAGCGGAGACCGGTCTGGATACCCTGAACGCGCCGGCGCTGTCCGGCGCGCCTTTGCGGGAGCGGCTGGCCGCCCAGGACGATCACCGGCTGTTCACCGTTTTTGAGGCGATCCGGGCCGGAATCACCATCGATGAAATTCATGACATTACGCGGATTGACCGGTTTTTCCTGAATAAGCTGAAGGGCATGGCGGATCTGGAGAGCGAGATTCAGCTTCGGGGACTCACGGAGGAAAAGTACGCCCGGCTGAAACAGCTGGGTTATCCGGATACTGCCATCTCCCGCCTTTCCGGGGAGAGCCGTCTTCCCGGATGGCGGTACAGCTATAAGATGGTGGATACCTGCGGCGCGGAGTTTGCTGCGCAGACGCCCTATTTCTATTCATGCACGGACAGCGTTTGTGAATCCAGATCGTTTCAGAGAAGCGGCCGGCCGGTGGTGATGGTGCTGGGCAGCGGGCCCATCCGCATCGGGCAGGGCATTGAATTTGACTACAGCTCCGTTCACTGTGTCTGGACGCTGCAGGAGATGGGGTATGACGCGGTCATCGTCAACAATAATCCCGAGACCGTATCCACCGACTATGATACCGCGGACCGTCTGTATTTTGAGCCGCTGACCCCGGAGGATGTGATGGGGATTATCGACGTGGAAAAGCCCATCGGCGTGGTGGTGGCCTTCGGAGGGCAGACCGCCATCCGGCTGACCCGAACCCTGGCTGAGCACGGAATTCCGATTCTCGGCACCAGCGCGGAGTCCATCGATATCGCGGAAGACCGGGAACGGTTTGACAGGCTGCTGGAACAGTTCGGAATCCGCCGTCCCCGCGGCTGCGCGGTCCGAAGCATGGAGGAAGCGATCCGGGCGGCGGAAACACTGGGCTATCCTGTATTGCTCCGGCCTTCGTATGTCATCGGTGGGCAGAACATGACCATTTCCCGTTCGCAGGAGCAGACGGTTGCCTATATGGAGCGCATTCTGGCCGGCGGGATCGAAAATCCGGTGCTGATCGATCAGTATCTGCCCGGAATTGAGCTGGAAGTGGATGTGATCTCCGACGGGAAGAACGTACTGATCCCCGGTATTATGGAGCATATTGAGCGAGCAGGAGTTCATTCAGGGGATTCCATTGCCGTCTATCCGCCATATAACCTGACGGACCGGTTTATGCGCATGATCTGCGACTGCAGCGAAAAGCTGGCCCTGGCGCTGGGAACGCGGGGCCTGGTCAATATCCAGTATCTGATCTATCACGATGAGCTGTATGTGATCGAGGTGAATCCGCGGGCCAGCCGCACAGTGCCCTATATCAGCAAGGTGACCAGGGTACCGATGGCGGACATCGCCTCCAGGGTCATGCTTGGCGCAAAACTGGCGGATCTTGGATACGGCACGGGACTGTACCGGACGCCGCCTTACGTGGCGATCAAGGTTCCGGTGTTTTCCTTTGAGAAGCTGAACGACGCCAACAGCATTCTGGGCCCGGAGATGAAATCCACAGGCGAGGTGCTTGGCATCGGCAAAACGCTGCCGGAAGCGCTTTTTAAAGGCCTTTCAGCGGCGGGGCTGGCCGTGCCGGCCATGCCCAAAGGCGCCGGGGTTCTGCTCAGCGTGGAAGAAAATGACGCCCAGGAAATCCTTTCCCTGTCCAAACGCTTTTATGATCTGGGCCTCCGGCTCTACGCCACCGCCGGCACAGCGGCGGTCATCGAAAGTCTGGGCATTCCGGTCATTTCCGTTCCCAATGCCACGGAGAGTGATACGATTTCAAAGCTGATGGAGGACGGCACCCTCCACTGTATCATCTATACCGGCGCGGTCCGGGATGCGACTGTCGGGGACTACATCGCCCTGCATCGCCGGGCCATGCAGCTGGGGATTCCGTGCCTGACCTCTCCGGATACGGCCAGCGCTCTGGCTGACATGATGCAGAGCCGTTTCAATGCCTGGAACACGGAGCTGGTGGATCTGAACCATATGCGCGCATGGCGGCAGCGGATTCATTTTGTCAAGATGCATTCCTGCGGAAATGATTATATTTTCATTGAGAATTTTGACGGCAGCATTGCCTGCCCGGAATCCCTGTGCGTGCAGCTATGTACTCTCCATTACGGAATCGGCGGGGACGGCATCGTCCTGCTGGAGCGTTCGTCCCATGCCGATGTGGGCATCCGTTCCTTCAACCGGGACGGCAGTGAAGGGCGCATGGCGGGAAACAATATCCGCTGTGCGGCCAAATATCTTTATGACCGGGGATATGTGCACAGCGAATATATGACGATTGAAATGGCAGGTCAGGTTCACCGGCTGCGGGTCTATCTGCGGGACGGACAGGTGTCTTCGGCTTCCGTGGAGATGGGAAAAGTTTCCTTTTCCGCGGAGCAGATCCCGGTATGCCTGGGCCTGCCGGAGGTCATCAACCATCCGCTGTCCATCGCCGGACGGCAGGACCGCGTGACCTGCGTATCGGTCGGGAACCCGCACTGTGTCATTTTCACGGATGCCATGGACAGCATTGATCTGGCAGCCGTCGGTCCCATGTATGAATCAGCGCCGTGCTTCCCGCAGCGTGTGAACACAGAATTCGTCCGGGTCATCAACCGGACGACACTCCGGCTGCGCGTCTGGGAGCGCGGGAACGGAGAGACGCTGGCCTGCGGCACTGGCGCATGCGCCGCAGTCGCCGCTGCCGTGCGGAATGGATACTGTGAAGCGGGGAAGGATATTCTGGTGAAGCTCCCGGGCGGAGATCTGACTGTCCGGGAGACGGACGGTCAGATTACGCTGACAGGGGATACGAATCTGGTTTTTGAAGGAGAATTCTGCTACTGACTATTGCGCAGAAGGAGACACTATCTACATTCTGCTTAATGCCAAGAGAATACCATTGCTGTTGCTGTTTTGTTCTATATCCCGTTTGCCACACACTTCGCAAGCTCCACATTCCGTTCCTCACTTGCTATTAACTCTTCCAGCACATTAACAATCTCCGGATAACACGTCTTATCCACCTGTTCAAACAGAGAATTCCATCCTTCGGTTCCGCCACCGAGTATCTCAAACATTAACCTGCGGTATAACTCAACTGTCGTCCGGAACGACTCTGTCAGCTTCTTCAATAATTCATTCGTCTGTGCCTTTTGCTGCTCTTCCAGATACAGTAATAATGCGTCCTTTCTTTCATAAAAAATCCCGATGCAATACTTAAAACCAAAGGAATCCAGTCTGTCCTCCCGCATTGCTTTCGCAATGGTATCATACACTGCCAAACCGTATGATCGTCCATTCTCACAAATTGCTTTCATCCCCTGTACATACAGGCGAAGCGCCTCCACATAAGCCTGATTCCAGTCTGTCTCCTGTACGGCTTCCGGAATTTCGCAATATAACACCGGGGCCCATTCAAAGGTTTTCCCCAGATTATTGTATAAAACCGGCATGCTGGCATTCGCATTCCGACTTCCGATTCCTTTTGGAAAGAACACCTTATCCTCATCGTCGTAACCGTAAATCACGCCAAACTCACCTGTATCGATGCCCCATACTACGCAGGCTTTCTCATCCTCGATACTTTTTTTGATTGCCGCAATTGCTTCCTTCTGCTTTACGGAATACTCCTCTGCACCCGGTGCGGCATAATATTTCTTCGTCCGCACACCGATTCGCTCCGTAAAGCAGGCATGTTCCTCCATCCAGTCATAATCCGTAATCGGCAGCGCACTGCAATTTTCATCCACACAAAACTGCGATGCGATTCCCGTTACACTTAAGAACCTCTGAAAAGTGTACTCCTTATTCCACATTCCACAGTGCTCCAGTACACTCATCATACTAATCGCATAAGTGTTCCACGCAGAAAATATCTCAATGTCCAGCTTCTTTTTTGCCATAGCCAACACCTCCTTTTCTTTCTGACTTGATTATCCCACAGGAGGTATGACATATAATGTCATAGCAATTTTAAAATCCCGGAAAGTCTTTCTTTCATGTATTCTCTTAACCAATTTGGTTTTATAATGCGAAATTCAAGACCGGCGGCAATCAAAACGCTGATAAAAAACATCCGGATCAAAAAACGCATAGGTATAGGTGTGTCCTTCCGCCTTCCCACAAAGAAAATAATCCAACGGTGCTGCCGATGCTCTTCCGCCCAGCATCTCAATTTCCGCAAAGTACGGTTCTCTTGTCATGCTGCTTTTATCCTCACCATTCACCGACTCTGCAGATATCTTTGACAAAATCTCAGCCTGTCCCTCATACTTTCCGTACCCGAAGGAACTTAATTCCCTGCTCTGCTTTGCCAGCAACCGTACTGTCTCCTTCTCACTTTCCGACAGAAAGAAACTCGGCAACACATACTCTTTCTCATACCGATATCCTCGTTTCCACGCACAGTACAGAAGCGGTGCGTTCATGGAATCCCTCATATATTCAATATCCCGCTGTGCCTGCCTATTAGAAATCTCAAATTGGGCTGCCAGAGTTCCGGCATTCGGATATGCATTTTCCACAATTCTATTGTGAAACCAAATCATTCTTTGATAAGCCGAAATAAGAACACCTCCCTTGCTGAATTTGTGCATGCATTAACTTAGGCTGCTTCGCATGTCCTTCAAAGAGCAGCACAATGCCACCTTAATGATCTGTTGGGTCCGATCCCATCCGCCCACTGTTCCCCAAGGCCTCGCAATCCTTCACTTTGGGGAACAGCGTCCGCCAGACACTCGGCGGCATCAATGATTCGAATGCCTTCGTGCCGGTCACTAAGCCACTGTCATCGCAGCTCCTCCGTAATCTGACAGAAAAAATCCGCACTCCACAGATTCAGCGAGGACGCATCCCGGATGAAGGGACGGACGTCTTCCCGCGCCTGCGCGTAATCAATGGCGGCAAAGCGGTCGCAGAGCAGCCTTTTCGCATCGGTCAGGGTGAAGGGAGCATCGCTTTCCCACACGCCGGACTGCACCAGGCGGGCTTTCAGATGCTCCGTATTCAGGGAAGCCGAGCGGGAGAGGTAGAACACATAATCATACAGATCGCGCCCCTTGACCCGGTTCTTCCAGGCCCTGCAGATCACGGCGTGCACCTTGCCGGCGAAAAGGGACGGCATGTCATAGAGGGCCAGCTCATAGGGGGCGGGGAGCAGCCGGTACCGATGCTCGATGCCCGCGCCGGCCGGCGGATGGGTATCCACCTCAAACTTGATCCGGATGACCTCGTCCCCGGTGATGCTGCCTGCGTCAGCAGGGCTTTCGTAAAAGAGGAGCATATGCTCCCGGGTATTGCTTTTCACAAAGGCAGACCGGATCGCGGAATCCTTTGTCTTTTCCTTCTCGGCAATCTCCACATTCAGGCCGTAGGCGGCCACCTCCCGCCGGAGCGTGGGGATATAATCCGACAGCGGGAAGTCCGGATCCGGGGAAAGCAGCGAGAAATCCAGGTCCTCAGAAAAGCGGTCCAGTCCGTAAAAAATCCGCAGGGCCGTTCCTCCGTAGAAGGCGGCTTTCTGGAAGAAACCGGCCCGGGAGAGCCCGCAGAGCACGATCTCCTGCATGACTTCCTTCACGGCACTCTTCCGGTCGGTCAGGCTCTCTGTCTGATACCTGGCCAGCATTTCCGTCAGGATGTGATTCATGCCCGGTCCCTCCGCAGATAATTCATCAGATACTTGAGGTTGTTGCAGTGGTAAAGCCCGCTGATCTCCAGCAGGCTGTCGGCGTCCAGCCCGTCAAACATCCCCTGCTCGATACGGAGGTCCTCGAACAGCATCCGCCGGATCTCCCGCTGGCTCATCACCGGGGGCATGGCGTACAGCTTGTCGCAGAGCGCCTTTTCCGGGGTAGCGATCTGGAAAACATACGAGCCTTCCTGCTCGATCCGGATCCCGTAGGGATAGGCTTCCTGCGGCACATCGCGGTAGGCGTACTGCCCGAAGGCATTGCGCAATTCCCTGGCCTTTCGCTTGGAAAAGGTCGCGGAAGTATAGACGCGGACGGCTTCCGGGATCAGGCCGTACCGGGACAACGCGTAATCGAAGGAGAGATAGGAAGGGCCGAGAATCGCACCCGCCAGGCAGTGTCCCGGCGCGTTCGGGTCCGTCTCGTAAACCCCCCGGGTGAGCTGGAGCAGTTCACCGCGCTGCTTCATCCGGGAGATCTTTCCCGCCGGATCGCCGTAATTCTTCCATTGATCTCTCAGCATGGCGGTTGTGACAATCACGATTTTCACCTCCAATTGGCATGATACGCCATTTCGAGGAGAAAATCAAGAGAATTATGTGGGCCAGTTCAAACTCGCGGGTCATTGTTCCTGCCACACCACAGACCGCTGGGGATGAGGTACATCGGCTATTCCCCAAAATCTAGAAAGTTGTGAAAATGGGGAATAGCCGCGGCTCACATCGTCCAATCCCCGCAAAAGAAGCTGTGATTCTGAAGAGAAAACGCAAAACGTACTCAAAGTGCACTCACCAGTAATGCAAAATCCCCGGAAACCCGCATGATTACCGGGGTTCCGGGGATGTGTTTCTTATTCCCACTCGATGGTGGCGACGGGCTTGGGGGAGAGATCATAGAGGACGCGGTTGACACCGGGCACCTCCGCGAGGATCCGGGAGGTGATTTTGCCCAGGAGAGCGTAGGGGATTTCCTCGATGGTGGCGGAGGTGGCGTCCACGCTGTTGACGGCACGGAGGACGACCGGCCAGTCCCAGGTTCGCTGATTGTTCTTGATCCCGGTGGACTTCAGATCCGGCACGACGGTGAAATACTGCCAGACTTTGCCCTCCAGCCCCGCGGCGGCAAATTCCTCCCGCAGGATGGCGTCGGACTCGCGAACGGCCTCCAGGCGATCCCGGGTGATGGCACCGACGCAGCGGACACCCAGGCCGGGACCGGGGAAGGGCTGACGGTAAACCATGCCGTCCGGCAGGCCCAGGGCTTTACCCACGACCCGGACTTCAT
>JAFRGU010000038.1 GCA_017433675.1 Clostridia bacterium | reverse complement strand
GAGGGAGAACCCCGGGAAAAATCGCTTTTCTTCTACGGGGAATTCGGGCCAGAACGACTGGACTGGGGCATGGGCATATGGGGTGAAAACCGTGAACTGATGGATCAGTTCCGGAAGAAAATGGCAGCAAATCCGGACGGCATTATGGCGATGATTGACGACATGGATCTGCCGAAGCGAAATCTTGCCATCGGTGGGAGCGCTTTCCGGCGTATTGAGGTGCCGGTGCAAATACCGGCACAGCGTGAAAGATGGTATCGTGCCAAGGATAGGTATGTCGGAAAGGTCATGCCGGAATATAAGTGGGCATTTTCTGAAAAGCTTCGTCGGGAAATGGAAAAAGATTTTCTTTCTTTAGCACCGTTATATCAAACATTAAGAGGAATTCTTGACGAATGAAAGGGGAAGCGGTTATGAACTGGATGCAACTGAAAAGCGGGTCGGACGTACGGGGAAAGGCTGTGGGAGATGGGGCCCTGGTCACGGAGAACGTGGCGAAAGCGCTTGGCATGGCTTTTGCGCAGAAAATGGCCCGGGAAACTGGAAAGCCCATTGAAAAAATCACGATCGCCCTGGGACGGGACAGCCGCGTGAGCGGGCCAGCTCTGCTGGCTGCCACTGCGGAAGGTATCACGCGGACAGGCGCATCGGTGCTGGACTTCGGGATGTGCACCACACCGGCGATGTTCATGAGCATCATTACTCCGGGATTTGAGCCGGACGGATCCATCATGATCACTGCCAGCCATCATCCCTGGGACCGGAACGGACTAAAATTTTTCACCAGGAAGGGCGGCATCGAAAGCCGGGACGTGGAGGAGCTGCTGAACGCGGCAGCCGGAATCGGGCCGGAGGAGCATCCCGTCACCGGAACGCGGACCGAAAAAGCTTTTCTGCCAGTATACATGGATCAGCTTGCGGCGCGGATCCGTCAGGGGCTTGGCACAGACGCAGAGAAGCCGCTGGCGGGTTTGCATATTGTCGTGGACGCGGGAAACGGCGCAGGTGGATTCTACGCGGAGCTGATGGCCCGGCTGGGCGCGGATACCGCGGGGAGTCAGTTTCTGAACCCGGACGGCATGTTTCCGAACCACATCCCGAATCCGGAGAATCCGGATGCGATGGCGAGCGTTTGTGACGCGGTGAAGCGCGCGGGTGCGGATTTAGGCGTCATTTTTGACACGGACTGCGACCGGGCCGCCATCGTAGATGCGGACGGACGGGAAGTGAACCGGAACCGGCTGATCGCACTGATCAGCGCGATCCTGCTCGAAGAAAAGCCAGGGCGTACGATTGTGACGGACTCCGTCACATCCGCCGGATTAAAAGAATTCATCGAGCGACGGGGCGGAGAGCATTACCGCTTCAAGCGCGGTTACCGCAATGTTATCGACGAGGCAATCCGGCTAAATGCGGAAGGGCGTGACTGTCCGCTGGCCATCGAGACCAGCGGTCACGCTGCGCTGCGGGAAAACCACTTCCTGGATGATGGGATGTACCTCGTGACAGTACTGATCGTCCGCGCAATGCAGATGAAACAGCAGGGGAAGACCCTGGGCGCGATGATTGCGGATCTGAAGGAGCCCCTGGAGAGCTCGGAGATTCGCCTGAACATCCTGGAGAAGGAT
>JAFRGU010000268.1 GCA_017433675.1 Clostridia bacterium | reverse complement strand
CCTAACGGAACGGATGTCTATGATATCGACTATGACCGGGCTGCAGAAACCCGCAGCCGTCTCGGCATTCCGGAAGGAAGAAAAATCCTGCTCTTCGTCGGGCAGATCAGTCGGAAGAAGAATATCCATTCCATTCTGCGCGCTGCATCGATCCTGAAAAAAGAGGGGGAGGACTTCGTGCTCCTGCTGGCCGGCGAAGGCCCGGACCGGAACAACCTCGGGAAGCTGGCGGAAGAACTGGACATTACGGACCGGGCTGGTTTTCTGGGATTCATCCGAAACGGGGACGAGCTTCACAGCCTGTACGCAATGTCGGACCTGTTCGTATTTCCCTCCCTGTATGACAACGCGCCGATGGTGGTGCGGGAAGCGGCAGTCAACGGAACCGCTTCCGTGCTGGTCCGGGGAAGCTGCAGCGCGGAGGGCATCGAGGACGGGGTGAACGGCTTCCTGTGCGAGAACAGCCCGGAGGATATCGCCAGAGCAATCCGGGCCGGACTGGCGAAATCCCGGGAAGCCGGAATGGCCGCACGGGAAACGATTCCGGAATCCTGGGATCAGATCATGGACGACGTCATTGAAAAGTACCAGGCGCTCATCGAGAAGCGAAAGAGTGAACTGAAAACAAACCGGACGGGTTATTTTACCAGACGCCACTGGCGCGCTGAGCTCTGATTCCACCGGAACCCGGTTTTCACAGCACATCATCACAAACCCCGCAGAGCCGGAACGACGGGCAGAGCAGCAAACCAACAAAACATCAGGAAAAGGAACTTTATGAAGATTACCGGTAGAAAACTGCTGAGCACCGGGCTGGTGGCGATTCCCATCGCCGCAGTCATCTGGATTGCCTTCAGCAACAGAGAGCTAGAAAACGCCTGGGACGCGCTGGGAAGCCTGGCGCCCGCCTGGGTTGCCGGCATTTTCGGCTGCTGGTTCGCATACATGTTTTTCGACGGGTTCGGCAGCTGGATCTACCTGCGGCAGGAAGGATTCCGGATCAGCCTTGGCCGAAGCGTCAACGCCAGCCTGATCGGATTTTATTACAGCAATATCACGCCCTCCAGCGCCGGCGGGCAGCCCATGCAGGTAAACAGCCTGCGAAAAGCAGGCATTCCGGTGGGATACGGCACGATGGCTGCCACGATCCGGGTACTGTGCAACCAGTTTGTAATCTGCGCGCTGAGTATGGGCTTCTGGATCGGAAACCGGGGATTTGTCGCCGCCCAGCTCGGCGACGGCATCTGGTTCGCCCGGCTCGGATGGGCGATCAACTTCCTGCTTGTGCCGCTGGGCGTGATGGCGGTCTATCAGCGGAACCTGATCCAGCGGATCGTCCGGGGGCTGATTCTGCTGGCTGGCCGGATCCATCTGGTCCGAAACCCGGAAGCCGCCATCGCAGTAGCCACCGACGTGCTGGATACCTATCATACCGCGCTGATGGATCTGACACGGGCACCCGGCCGGATGATCGCGCAGCTGCTCTGCAGCGCAATGAGCCTGACGGGCGTAATCGGATCGATTTACTTCGTATATCACGCGTTCGGCTTTTCCGGAACTCCGTGGTATCAGCTGATGACAATCAGTTTCCTTGTCTACATCAGCGCGAGCTACACCCCTTTACCCGGGGCCAGCGGCGCTCAGGAAGGGCTGTTCCTGCTGTATTACCAGGGAATTATCCCCGGGGACCGCATCGGCCTGGCGCTGCTGGTCTGGCGCTTCTTCACCTATTACATGTTCCTGATTGTTGGAAGCTTTACGGTGGTGCTGGACAGAATCCTGATCGCAAAGGAAAGAAATCAAAAATGAACCCCGCCACATTTCCGGCGGGGTTTTGAAATGGAATTCATCAGATATTGAAAAGCAGATCATCATAGGTGGGGAAGGGCCAGTATTTCCGGTCAGTGATGGTTTCCAGATCATCCGCTGCGCCGCGCAGCTCCCGCATGGCGGGGAGCACAGCATCCTTCATATACCGCGCGCGGCACAGGGGATCT
>JAFRGU010000267.1 GCA_017433675.1 Clostridia bacterium | reverse complement strand
GACCGAGCGCACAGGTTTCGCTGACCTCATACCGGTCGATATTCCCTTCCATCGCTTCAGCGAAAAAGGATTTCTGCTCCGCACAGTATACCTCGGCCGGATCGATGCCCGCTTCCTTCGCCGCCCGGAGCAGCTCCTCAATGAATGCATCCATCTGTATCATCTTTTCATTCCTCACTTTCCGCCAACAATGATCCGGCTGACCCGGATCATCGGCTGCCCCACATTGACCGGGATGCTGCCGGAGGAGGAACCGCACATTCCCTGGGCCATGGTCATCTTCTTCCCGACCCGGTCAATTCGCAGCAGGATCTCCCCGCCCTTTCCGATCAGGGACGCTCCGCGCACCGGACGAAGGATCTTTCCATTCTCAACCCAGTATCCTTCCTCCACGGCAAAATTGAACTCTCCCGTCGCCGGATTCACAGATCCGCCGCCCATGGATTTTGCATACAGGCCGGTTCCCATGGTGGAGATCATCTCCGCTTCATCATCCCGGCCCGCCGCGATATAGGTGTTGCGCATCCGGGAGGTCGGCGCCCACTGATAGCTCTCCCGCCGTCCGCTGCCGGTGGGGGCCATGTTCATCCGCCGTCCGCCCAGTTTATCAATCATATAATTGACCAGAACGCCGTTCTCAATCAGCGTCAGCCGACTGGTGGGCATCCCTTCATCATCAATATGCGTGGAACCCCATTCCCCCGGAATTGTACCATCGTCCACCGCGGTCACGCAGGGCGCCGCAATCACCTGCCCGAGCTTGCCGGCGAATTCGCTGAGTCCATAGGCAACGGAGGTCGCCTCCAGGGAGTGCCCGCATGCCTCATGAAAAATAACACCGCCGAACCCGCCGTCAATGACGACCGGATACACCCCCGCCGGACAGGCTTCCGCGTGCAGCATTGTCACCGCTTTCTCCGCCGCCGTCCGGCCGCAGTTCTCCGGATCAATCCGCTGTTCGAAAATCTCAAATCCCATACCGGCACCGGGGGAAGCGGTACCGGTCTGGTTTTCCTTCCCGTCGGAAGCCACCGCCGCCACCCGCAGCCGGGACCGGACCCGCCGGTCTGATACGAAAACGCCTTCCGTGTTGCAGATCAGGATATCCTGGGTCACATCCCCAAAGCCGCAGTTTACCTGCACGATCTCCGGAGAAACCGCCCGGGCCGCCGCATTGGCCGCCCGCAGCTTTTCCGCCTTCCGGGCTGCCGCCACATCCCCGGGCAGCACACGGATCTCCTCCGGCCGGCCCGCATTCCAGCGGCTGAATCCGACCGGCCGGCAGCCCTTTCCGTCCCTCACCGCAGCCGCCGCCTGCGCCGCGCAGTCCATCAGGCCTTCCCGGCTGGTGTCATTGGTGAAAACATAGACGGCTTTGGTTCCTTCAAAAACCCGGATGCCCGCCCCGTGCTCCCGGACAGTGCCGACTGCCTCGATCCGATCCGATTTCATTGACACATAGGAGTTCGTATTGTCCTCCAGAAAGATCTCAGCAAAGTCACCGCCGGTCTGAATCGCCCGGTTCAGCACCTCCGCCGCCACATTTTGGTCCAGCATGGTATTGTTCCTCTCTCCTTCTCTGATCACTCAAACAGACCGGCGGCTTCCGAATCATCCGCCCGGATGCCGCCGGCTCACCGGTTGTTCCCTTTCATCCTCACCGATCCGTTTTCAGCCCGAAGCCATACGCCCACAGATTGCCCTCGCTGTCCCTGTAGGGCACATAATCGTCGAACACATCCTCACAGTGCTTTTCAATGGTCGCCATATCCGCAGGCATATGATAGGGCAGTTTCCCTTCCGCCGGGCATTTCCCAAAAATCACGTCGAACATTGCGCCTTTGGTGACGCCGAACTGCACGGCGATTCCGTCCGCCGCCGCTTCAAATTCCGCCGGCACGGTCGGATTGTGCAGCTCCATCAGCAGAATCACAGGCCGGTTTCCCATGCGTTTCCGGGTTTCCAGGATGTTATCCAGATCCCCTTCATTGCAGACCTGTTCCGTCTTTCCCCGGTAGCTTCGGTTATCGCTCTTCTCCCGGAAATCCCCGCCGGCAAGGCTGCGCTCCCGGGCTGTATCCGCGGTATACGGCCGATACTGCAGCGGGATCGGCAGGTAACCATTTCCACCCTGCTCCCGGTCCGCACGGTCATATCCCTTGTTCACGCTCATCGGGCTTTCCGCCCAGACGATTGCCACATCCGCCTCCTCCGGCGAATCCGTCAGGGTAAAATAGCCCTCCGCCTCCTCCGGGGAAATGGGTTTCTCCGTGAAACCCTGCTCCATCCACCGCATAAAGCTCTTCCGGGCCGTGATCGTCCGGTCCGGAACATAGGCTTTGATTCCGGGTTTCAGCGGGAATACGCCGTCCCGGTTTTTCAGAATCACAATGGACCTCCGCTGGGCCCGGAGGCCCGCCTCCCGGAACCGGGCGCTGCCGACCGTCTCCAGGCTTTCGGCGACATCCAGGTAGGGATCCTCAAACAGCCCCAGCCGGAACAGGTTCGTCAGAATCCGGACCGCTGAAATCCGGAAGCGGGCATCCATGGCGTCCCGGCCGTACCGCTCGCATCCAAGGGCATAGGCATCCCGGATATGCTTCGCGCTCAGCGGACCGCCGAACTGGTCCACCCCGTTCATGATAATCTTCAGATGCCGCTCCGTCACCGTCAGATCCTGCTGCCCGTAAGGCCGGGCACCAAAGCTGTCCAGTTCCGGATCCGGATCCTCGACAATTCCCCAGTCCGTACAGACCACACCGTCATATCCGGCCCGCTCCCGCAGCCGTTCCCGGATCAGATACTCATTATAGGAATTCCCGACCTTCTCCCCGTGCCCGACGGACACGGTATAGTAGGGCATCACGGAAGCCGCCTGCTTCGTCAGCCCGTCCAGCCGGAAGGCTCCTTCCGTAAAGGGCCGCAGGTGCTCCTCAAAATTGTTCCCCGGATAGACCGCAAACTCTCCGAAGGCATAATGCGCATCCCGGCCGCTCTCGCCGCTTCCGCCGCCCGGCCAGTGCTTCACCATGGTCAGCACGCTGTCTTTTCCCCATCCGGGATCCACGGCATGCTCCCGGCCGGCGGTCGTCTGCATTCCGTCGCAGTAGGCCTTCGTGAAAGCGATGGTTTTCTCCGTATTCCCGCCCAGGGTATCCTCCATCCGCATCCACCGCGGCTCGGTGGACAGGTCGATCTGCGGGCCCAGTGCAACGCTGATGCCCAGCGCCCGGTATTCCTTCGCCGCGATGGCCGCAAATTCCCGGACAGTTTCCGGATCATCCACCGCTGCGAGCCCGATGCCCTCCGGCCATTTGCTGACCCCGTCCCCGGTGTTTTTGAATTCCGCCCGGCTGGAGCTGGCGCCGTGCCGCGGATCCGTCGCGATGCTGACAGGGATGCCGTGGGGAAGTTGCTCAGCGCAGGCCTGCAGCCCGTTATGCCACCGGACCGAAGCCTCCGTACTCTCCACCCGCATCTGCAGCAGGAACCGGATCCCCTCTTCGACCAGCATCTGCTTCTGCTGATCCGTCATCGCCCAGGGCACGTGCTTTTCCGGATCATATTCCGCTCCCCCGTAGGTTCCGCCGAAGGGCGGAGCTGCGGGGACCACCTGATGTCCGGAAATCAGCATCAGCCCGGCGATTTCCTCCGGGCTCATCCGTCCGGCCAGGTCCTCCGCCCGCTCCCGTGCCGGCAGGCGCCAGTCTTCATAGGGCAGCAGCCGGCCGCACCGGGCCAGATCCTTAAAAACCAGGCCGTTCTCCTCAATCAGCGGTACATCCGTAAAGCTGAGGCGGGGCCCCTGTTCCTGTTCCAGTCGACGAAATTCAGACATCATCGAAACCTCCTCTGTGATTTTTGCTTTTTCAACGGTTTCCCTGATTTCCCGGCTTGTCAGCGGATGCTGTCCCGGATCTCCTTCAGCGGGACCCCGTTCCGGACCGCCAGGGCGGCCAGATCGTCATATTCCGCTTTGCTCTTTTCCACACCCATGCCGCTTGCCTTTTTCACCCTCACCGGCCCGTAAGGGGTTTCCGCGGTTTCAATATGCCGCCGCAAAAAATAGCGGTCCATGCCCTGCCGCCGGATCCCGAGCGTCGTGGTATGCTTCATGATCTCCGCTGCCAGCCGGTCCGCGTCGTCCGGCGCACAAATCACACTCAGCATCACCCCCGGCCGGGATTTCTTCATTCCAATCCCCTGGGTATATACATCCCGGGCTCCGGCTGCGAAAAGGCGCTCCATCGCAAAACCGATCTCCTCTCCCGTCATATCATCCAGGTTGCATTCCAGCTTCACGATTCTTTCCAGCGGATCGCTGCACTCGCCGAGGAAAGCCCTTACGCAGTTCGCCCGCTCAAAGTCCTTCTTTCCCATCCCATAGCCGATGGCCGTCGTCACCATCACAGGCCGATCTCCGAAGCTGTCCGCAAAATGCTTCAGCAGCGCTGCCCCCGTCGGCGTGCACAGCTCGCCCCGGACCGCTCCGCCATAGGTCGGAATGCCTTCCAGAATCAGCGCTGTCGCCGGAGCCGGCACGGGCAGCACCCCATGCATGCATCGCACGTATCCGCTCCCCACATGGACCGGCGAGGCCAGAATCTGTTCCGCCCCGATTTTTTCCATCAGCATGCATACCGCCACCACATCCGCCACCGCGTCCATGGTTCCGACCTCATGGAAATGAATCTGATCAACGGGATGCCCGTGCACCCGGCTTTCCGCTTCGGCAATCATCTGATAGACCGCTTTCGCGTCCGTCCTGACATGGTCAGATACCGCCAGACTGTCGATGATTCCGTAAATATCGGATACGGAAGCATGGGGATGGTCATGGCTGTGGGCATGCTCATGTTCATGGTCGTGGTCGTGATGGTGGTCATGTTCGTGCTCATGATCGTGATGGTGCTCATGATCATGTTCATGAATATGATCCGGTACGTCCTCAGAAAGCTCTTCCTTCCCGTTTACGGTGACTTTCATATGAGTGCCCGTAATCCCGCATTTTACCATTTCCTCCGTCTCAACATGAATACCCGGCAGGCCCAGGGCGTTCATTTCCGCAAGAAAGGCATCCCGGTCAGGCAGCAGCTCCAGCAGCGCCGCTGTCAGCATGTCGCCTGCGGCGCCCATACCGCATTCCAGATACAGCGTTTTCATCTGTTTTCCTCCTTGTCATGTCCTATTGAAAAGCATTCATCCATGTCTTTCTCTGTCTGCATTTCAGTATGCAGGAAAAGAAGTCCGATGTCAATTGTTTCTTTGAGCTGAAAAGGATCATCAGAAATTCCCGCCTGCAATGCTTCTTCAGGCTCTCCGGACATGCGTTCCCGTGCATGTCAGCTTTGCTTTTCATCATCACGGAACCATGGTATAATGGCTCCGCTATCCTGAGTCGGAAAGGGTGATCCGTTTGAAAATGCTTCTCTGTCTTCTGCTGGCCGCTGCGCTGGCGCTTGCAGTTTCTCCCGCCGGAGCGGAAATCTCCTCCCGTCCCAGGGAGGCCTATCATCCGCCGCTGCGGGAGCTGGCAAAAGCCGCCGGCTTCAGGATCGGCCTCTGCATCAGCCCGGACCAGCTGAAGGACACCGCTTTTCTGGATCTCCTCTCCGGACAGTTCAATACCACCACCTGCACCAATGAGACCAAAGCCTACTATCTCCTGGATCAGTATGCATGTCAGCACAGCGAGGACGGCATGCCCCGGATGAATTATACACTCGCAGACCGGATGGTTTCCTGGGCCGCGGAACACGGCCTCGGCATCCGGGGCCATGTGCTGGTCTGGGACGCCTATATGCTGGACTGGTTTTTCCATGAAGGCTATGATTCCGCGAAGCCCGTTGCCTCCCGGGAGGTTCTTCTCTCCCGCCTTGAATCCTATATCACCCAGGTCGTCACGCATTTTGAAGAAAAATATCCCAGCACGGTATACTGCTGGGATGTGGTCAATGAAGCCATGGGCGACAGCGCCGCAGATACCCTCGCCGGTGATCCGGCCCTGCTCCGGATTACCCGCAGCGGCGCCCCAAATCTGTTTTATCAATATATCGGCCGGGATTATGTGGAGTATTCCTTCCTGTATGCCCGCAACGCCGTGGAGGCCCTGGGCGCGGACATTCGTCTGTTCTACAATGACTATAATATGCTCTATCCCGCGAAACGCGCCGCTGCCAAAGCGCTGGTGGAAAAGATCAATTCCTTCGCCATGGATGGCGCCGGCCAGCCCCGGAAGCTCATTGACGGAATCGGCATGCAGGGATACATGGGCGGCTACGGGGAGCAGGCCGGCTGCCTGAGCGATGACCTGATCGCCAATACCAAAGCCAGCATTGAGGCTTTCGCCGCCCTGGGCATGGAGGTGCATATCACCGAGATGGCGCTCCGGAACTTTGATGAATCCCGCCTCGCGGACCATGCCGACTTCTACGGAAAGATGTTCCGGATGCTCGGAAGCATCAATCAGGCGCTGGGCCGGGATGTTCTGACCTGTGTCACCATCTGGGGTGTCAGCGATGTCACCCCGAACGCATGGAACACATACCGCTGGAAGCTGAACAGCACCTTCGGCGGCATCCTCACCGAGCAGGGTGAGATCAAAACGGCCTTCGACGCCATGTATGACGCGCTGAAAACGGATTAATCCGTTTTTCGGCATGGCTTTCTTCCGAATAAATCGCGGCGGGCCAGATTCTCCGGAATCCGGCCCGCCCGTTTTTTCGTTCATATCTTCATCCTGATCACAGCGCCCCCGGGTTTGCTCATTCCACTTCCGGCAGGCCGAATTCCGCCGGCAGGAACCGGGGGCAGACATTCTCCCGCGTCGCGATTACGCTGGAAGCCAGCCTGGTTCCGATCTGGCAGGCATTCTCCAGGTTTTTTCCATAGCTCAGGCCGATGCAGACCCCGGCAAAGAAGGCGTCCCCGCAGCCGGTGGTATCCACAATATCAACGTTCACCGCCGGCACGGTTCCGTTTTCCCCTTCCCGGGAAGCATACACCGCGCCTTCCCCGCCCATGGTAACGACCATCCGCGGGATGGCGCCGTCCTGAATCCGGCTCGCCAGCACTTCCGCCATCCGATCCGGCGTGATTCCGCTGTAGTCCTCGGAGAAAAACAGCCCCGCCTCCTGGGCATTGCATACCAAGCAGTCCACCCGGCGCAGCAGATCCCGCCGTTCCATGGCAATCGTCATGTTGGATACCAGGGCATATACCCGCTTCCCATGCTTCTCCGCCAGCTGGAAAATCCGCTTGAGGATTTTTTCCTCGATGTCAATCTCTACGGCAATGGAATCCGCCTCCGCAAAGATTTCATCCCCCTGTTCATTGAGGATCTCCCCGATGACAGTCGTATCCGGTCTTTTGGAAATAGAGGCGATCACATCCCCGCTGTTATCGAACACCGCCAGCCAGGTTCCCATTC
>JAFRGU010000266.1 GCA_017433675.1 Clostridia bacterium | reverse complement strand
CCATTCAGAAACCGTCTGTAGTCGAGGTGGGAATTGATTACGGGTTTCATGCCTAAGGCCTCCAATCGAGATGGTGTACCCGGTGGTGCGGGCCACATTTCTTCTCGATTGGTCGCCGAAGGCGACCGCAGATTTTTGCGGGTTTGTCAAGTGCTTTTTTACGATTTCCTCAAAAAACTTTCTGCATAATATGCAGAAACGTGTGAGGGACGCAAAAAAAAGAAGGCCTTTGATCACTTGCAGATCAAGGGGCTGGAATTCCGAAAGCATATTGCAGTATAAAAGGAGGTAATGCATGAAAATATTTGATATCTCGCAGGAAGTATTTGAATGTGCAGTTTATCCGGGTGATCCTTCGCCGGAAAGAATCATCATGAGCAGAATCTGCGATGGTGCTGTATGCAATCTGACCGCTTTGAAAATGTGCGCGCATAACGGAACACATGTGGATGCGCCTTACCATTTCCTGAATCAGGGAAAAGCCATCGATCAGGTCAGCCTGAATCGGTTCATCGGTTATGCTTACGTGGCGGCTCATGAGGGTGATCTGTCCGCAGCGGATGCGGAAGAAATTCTGAATCAGGCGCGGCTGGCATCGGTCAGTTTAGGCATTGCGGACTGTGACTGCTTCAGCCGAATTCTGGTGAAAGGAAAAGCGGTTGTCACCGAAGCGGCTGCCCGGGTCTTCGCCGATCATGGAATCCTTCTCTTCGGTAACGAATCCCAGACAGTAGGCCCGGAAGCCGCGCCCATGGCGGTCCATCTGATTATGCTGGGACATGAAATCGTGCTTCTGGAGGGCATTCGGCTCAGTGCGGTGGAAACCGGAGTATACTTTCTGAATGCAGCCCCGCTCAATCTGGGAGGATCGGACGGAGCACCTTGCAGGGCCTGGCTGATATCTGGGATACCTGCGTTTCATGTTTGACAAACGGTTTTAAAACAGCTAAACTGAGTCTGATCCCGTGAAGATAATCAGATGAATATTCATGTACAGGACCATCCTGTTTTCTGACCCCTTTTTCCCGAAGTGCTGTTGAAAGGTTCGTGTCCGACAATGAAAAAACGCTTTCTGATTCCGTTCCTGGTTCTGTCCCTGATGCCCCGGATCGCCTTCGCTTTTCATGAACATGTCGATATTGACGGTGCGGACACCAACCTGTCCGGCTATCGGGCTGCCACGGAAACGGAGGATGGCTATACCGGGGATGAGGTCTGTTCCGTCTGCGGGGCTGTGATTGAACGAGGCTCCGTCATTCCCGCCCTGGAAAAGCAGCGGCCGAAACCCAAGGATGACCCGCCGGCTCCTGCTGAACCCCCGGTTCCCGATCCGACACAGGCTCCCGCCCCGGCACCAACTGCGGTGCCAACTGCAGTCCCCACAGCTGTTCCAACGCCTGTGCCGACCGCAGTCCCCACAGCCGCACCCGCAGCTGAAGGTGGAGAAACTCATAATGCTTCTGACGGAACCCCTGTGCCGACCAGTGTTCCAACGCCGGAACCCACCGCAGCGCCCACCCCGGTGCCCGCGCCAGTCACCTCATCGGACGGTTCCGGCTCCCGTCCCGCGGTCCCGACATCCCAGCCGGAACCGCCGGCGGTCCATGGATCTTCCGGTTCTGCAGAGTCTTCCGGAAACTTCGCTTCGGATGCTTCTTATCCCTCTTCCTCCGGAGGCATAACAGTCACCGCAGCCGCCGGTTCATCCGGCGCCCGGGATCTCAGCCGCTGGCCCATCTTTTCGAAGCGTTTCCCCTGGCGGCGTCTTCGGATGAACCCCGCCCCGGACCTGTATGCACCCGCAGCCGGAGAACGGATCTGGCCCAAGCCGGAGCCTTCTTCCCCGCTGATGATGCTGATGATTCCGTAATCTGATTCAGCCTGTTGCAGAGTTCCGGATGTGAACGAAAACAAAAGGAATACAGGAAATCAGCTTTCCGGGGATTGAAATCCCGTGTATTTGTGGTAGGATTTTTTTGATTTTTATTCCCGGATGGATACGTAAGGAGGATACTGCTATGATGAAAAAATGGATCGCCCTGGCTTGTGCCCTGCTGATGCTGCTGTCTTCCGCCGCGCTGGCTGAAACATCTGCGATTCCCGGTCTGGAGGACGGGGTGCTGACTGTGGCCATGGAATGTGCCTATGCCCCTTATAACTGGGCGCAGCCCGACGATTCCAACGGCGCTGTTCCGATTAAGGACAAGCCCGGTCTGTACGCCAATGGCTATGACGTCATGATGGCGAAGAACATCTGCGAGGCCAACGGCTGGGAGCTGGAGGTTGTCCAGCTGGACTGGGACAGCCTGATTCCTGCAGTGCTGAGCGGCACGGTGGACGCCGTGATTGCCGGCCAGAGCATGACCGCCGAGCGCATGGAAGCCGTGGATTTCGCCGGCCCCTATCTCTATGCCACCATCGTCTGCCTGGCGAAGCAGGGAAATGCCAACGCAGAGGCGAAGGGCATCAGCCAGCTGGCCGGATCCGCCACCAGCCAGTCCGGTACAATCTGGTATGATGTCTGCCTGCCCCAGGTCGCCGGCGCTCAGGTTGTCCCCCCCGCCGAGTCCGCTCCCGCCATGCTGATGGCCGTAGAATCCGGTACGGTGGATTTCGTCTGCACGGATATGCCCACCGCCCAGGGTGCCCTGATTGCCTATCCGGATCTGGTTCTGCTGGACTTCGCCGGCTCCGGGGATGATTTCGTGGTTTCCGATGAGGAGATCAATATCGGCATCTCCGTCCAGAAGGGGAATACCGCGTTGGTGGATGCACTGAACAGCTATCTGAAGGACAAGACCGCGGATGACTTCAACGCGCTCATGGCGGAAGCCATTAAGGTTCAGCCCCTGAGTGAATAACTCCGTCCGTTGCTTCCCCGGAGTGTCTGCGGGCCTCCGGGGGTTTTCCATTTTTATGCGTGCTCCGGAGGCCGTGTCCGCTTTCAGGGAGCGAACGCAAAACCCATTCTTGTGTACTACAGGGAGTTTTTCATGATTGATCAGCTTGTTTCGGATATTGGAGCCATTTATGCCAAATATGGCGCCGTGTACCTCACGGGCATTGTCAATACCCTGATCCTTTCCATCGTTGCCACCCT
>JAFRGU010000265.1 GCA_017433675.1 Clostridia bacterium | reverse complement strand
GGGGATGGGGCGGTCTTCGACTTTGAGCACAGCCGGATCTACGTGACCATCCAGCTGCAGGAAGCGGAGCCGGAAATGGAGGCGAACAGCCTGGCGGACAGCGAGCTGCTGGATATCGCGCTGTCGGCGCTGCCGGCGGAACACTGGGCGCTGCGCCGGTATCAGGAGGAAACCGGATCCCTGATCCAGGCCCGGTGGCCGGAGACGGGGGTGCCCTACTACTTCGGCGGGCACAGCGAGGAAAAGGTGATGCACCGGTTCTTCCCGCTGCAGGAATCCAGATACTACCGGAGCGACCGGCTGTACCTGTGCGGATTCGACTGCGGGAGCTTCCTGCACTGGGTTGAGGAAAAGGCGGGATACCAGCTGCAGGATGAGCTGAGCGAAATCCTGAAAGCCCGGGCGGACGCCTTTCCCCTGCAGGGAGTGCCGCTGGCGGCCTGGCGGACAGCGCTGCTGCCGGGGGACATGATCATCTTCAATCACGGGACGTATCATATCGGGATGATCCTGGGGACGCCAAGACTGTACGGACTGAATGAGGAAAACGCGCCGGAGCTGGCAGGATGGCTGGATTATCCGATGATGATCCACTGCGGGGAGGATCCCTTCTGCTACGACCGGTTCCGGGATTATATTCAGAAGCAGGCATACCGGATGGATACCACGCCCCCGGACGGCGGGGTGACTGTGTCGCTGCTGACGGAGCACAAAGGGGACGCGCCGCATATCCGGCAGGCGCCGTGGGGGAAGGAATACGGGTTTTTTTCCGTGATGGGGCAGGAGATGACCGTGTTTCCGCTGGATGACTGCCGGGAGATGGCATGGATGAGACCAGGGGTATAAAATGAGACTGATTTGGAGATACGTACGGCCGTGGCGATGGTATGTCGCGGCGGTGATGGCGATCAAGCTGATGGGCACGGGAACGGAGCTGCTGATCCCGTACGTGCTGGAGCACCTGCTGGATCATGTGGTTCCCCGGGCGGAGAGCGCGTGGACCGTGGCGGCATGGGGCGCCGTGATGCTGGCGCTGACGGGGATTACCCGGATGCTGAACGTAACGGCGAACCGGATGAGCGTGCGGGTGGCGAAGGAGGGAACTTTCGGGATCCGGCGGGATCTGTTCCACACGGCCCTGAACCTTTCCGGACGGCAGATGGATCAGGTCGGACTGCCCTCCCTGATCAGCCGCATGACCAGCGACACCTACAACGTCCAGAACTTCATCAGAATGATCCAGACGATGGGGATCCGGGCGCCGATTATGCTGCTGGGCGGGATCGCGATCACCCTGACCATGGACACGGGGCTGGCGATGATCCTCTGCATCATGGCGCCCGTCATGACCGCGCTGGTTTCCTTCGTCAGCTGGAAGGGAATTCCACTGTACGACGAGGTGCAGCGGCGGATGGATGTGCTGGTCCGGCTGATGCGGGAGAGCATTACGGGAATCCGGGTTGTGCGCGCGCTGAGCAAGGAACCCTATGAACAGCGGCGATACGGAGAAGCCAATACCCGCATGGCTAGGCAGGAAGTCAAGGCCAGCGTCATCATGAGCCTGCCGGGGCCGATCGTGACCCTGTTCCTGAATATCGGGCTGACGCTGGTCGTGCTGATCGGAGCGCAGCGGGTCAACGACGGACAGACCGCTCCGGGCGTGATTCTCGCCTTCCTGACCTACTTCAACATGATCCTGATGGGCGTCATGGGACTGAACCGGATCTTTATGATGATGAGCAAGGCGAACGCCTCCGCGAACCGGATCGGGGAGGTCATCGACATGCCGGAGGATCTGACGCCTCTGCCGGAAGCGGAGACGGTGACAGCGCCCTCTGACGACGCGCTGATTTTTGACCATGTAACCTTTAACTATGACGCGGAGGCGGATGGAGAAAGCCGCGGACAGTTCCTCGGCGAGGGAAGACAGCAATGCCTGAAGGACATCAGCTTCCGTGTGCCGAAGGGCGGAAGCCTCGGCATTATCGGTGCCACGGGCAGCGGAAAAACGAGCATAATCAACCTGCTGATGCGCTTCTATGATCCGCAGGAGGGACACGTTTTCGTAGACGGGAAGGATGTTCGCGCCTATGACCGGGACAGCCTGCACCGGAAATTCGGCGTCGTTTTCCAGAATGATGCGATCTTCGCTGATTCCATCCGGGAGAACGTGACCTTCGGGCGGGAGGTGAGCGACGAGGCAATGCGCCGGGCCGCAAAGGATGCAATGGCCATGGGATTCATCGAGGGATATGAGGATTCCTATGATCATGCGGCCGCGATCCACGGGGCGAACTTCAGCGGAGGGCAGAAGCAGCGGCTGCTGATTGCCCGGGCACTGGCGGCGAACCCGGAGATCCTGATCCTGGACGATGCCTCCTCGGCGCTGGACTACCGGACGGACGCGGAGCTGCGCCGCGCGATCCGGGAACACCACGGGCAGGCGACAACGGTTGTCATAGCCCAGCGGGTTTCCTCCATCCTGGCCATGGATGAGATTCTCGTGATGCACGACGGGGAGATGATCGGCCGGGGCACGCACGAAGCGCTCATGGCATCCTGCCCGGTATACCGGGACATCTACCGGACGCAGATGAGCGAGGAGGTGGGCTGAGTGGCGAGACGGGACACGGTGATGAAAAAACCGAAGGACACCCGCGGCGCCCTGCGCCGGATGCTAAGCTACCTCGGCCCATGGCGGTACGTGATCCTGGGAGTTGCCGTCCTGAGCCTGTTCGGCAACCTGCTGAACCTTTGGGGGCCCAGCCTGGCGGGATCCGCGATTCGGGAAGCTGCCGCCGGACCGGGAAAGGTCAACTTTGATGCGGTGCGGCATGACGCGGGGCTGATGCTGCTCTGCTACGCCGGATCGGCGCTGCTGGGCTTCGGAATCAGCCTGATCATGACCATCGTGAGCCGGAAGGTTTCCCGGCGGATGCGGCAGGATGTTTTTGACACGCTGATGAAGCTGCCGGTGGGATACTTTGACCGGCACCAGGCCGGGGATTTCATCAGCCGGGTGAGCTACGACCTTGATGTGAT
>JAFRGU010000264.1 GCA_017433675.1 Clostridia bacterium | reverse complement strand
GTCCCGCAGGGCTTCAAAGGTGATCAGCCCCTTCTGATAATACTCCGCCTTCCTGTCCTTATTCAGCCGGTACAGGTCAAAGACATTCGGCTTCGGCAGATTCCGGGAGCACCAGGGCCAGTAATCGCAGTCCGGACAGAGAGCGCCCAGCTCCGTCTCCGGCTCGGTATCCGAGGCCAGCGTCCTTTCGGCGAGGGCCAGCGCGTCCGGAATATTGATCCGCTCCGCCGCTGCTGCTTCCTGCATGTCATAGATCCGGAACAGCTCCTGCAGGTTCAGGGTCCCGTCAAAGACATACTTATTATTCAGGCAGACCAGGTATACCCCCGTCAGCGGCACGCCGCACAGCTCCAGCACATATTTCTGATACCCGGTATCATGGAAGTATTTTTCCTGCACGGAATCCGTGGAGCTTTTTACCTCATAGACCGCCCAGCCGTCCCCTTCCTTCCGCAGCAGGTCCACCGCGCAGTACAGCCCCTGCCAGGAGAAGGAGGCTTCACAGATGACCGGCGTCCCCGCCTCCATCTCCCGCTTCGTATTCTCAATCATCCGGGCCAGATCCAGGTCGCCGTTCTCCTTCAGCGCGGTCACATCCACATACGGCCCGAAAAGGCCCCGGGCCAGCGCGCCCACCTCATTCCCGGCCTCAAAACGGGCCCGGGTATTTTCATCATCCGGCCTCAGATCCGGCCGGTTCTCATCCAGCCACAGGACCTTCGGGCAGCTCCGAAGTCGGGTATACTTGGATTTAGAAAAATACATATTGTTTTCCTGCCTGTCTTCACAGAATCAAAGATTCGTATATATTTCTCGCCGGCAGCCTCCGATTCCTGCACTGATCATATGGATGTTCGATTTTTCCATCATTAAGCTGTCCGGCATCAGGATGATGAAAAAACAGAACATCCAAAAGTGTATAATAAAACCGGTCCAAAAAATAAGCTCCCGGCAGAATAACCGGAAAGCAGGACAGAATGATTACTCCGGAGGAAAGAAGGGATTCAGTCATGACAACGGAATGGACAGGAGAACTCAGGAAATATCAGGGATACGTACGAATCGGAGAGAAGCGGCCCGGCGTCATCGAATTTGCCGACAGCACGCCTGCAATGATCCAGGATTCCTTCTGGCAGATATGGCCGGCCTGCAGAGCAAAAATCCTCGCCGGGCAGAAGACAGGATCGTTTTCTTCCGCCTTCCCCTGGCTTCCGCAGGTGGATCCGAACGAAAACCGGATTCACTACGGAGCGCCGATGATCTATAAAGTCAATCAGTTCACTCCCCTTTTCCAGGGTCTCCGATCCAGCCGGGATATGATCTGTCTTTTCGAGCACTATGATCGCGGCTGCCTGAGTGAATATGAGAAGGAAGAGCTCGAACTGGCATTTGAAGAAGCATATTTTCAGCAGATTCATGCCGAGATGAATGAAAAATCCGGACAGGAAATGGACTATACGCAGTTTACGGAGCAATACAATCAGCTGACCTCCGTTTTCATGGCAGAAATGCCCGGAAACGGCCGGAACACCGTGATTGCTCCCTATGCTGTCCTGACCATGATGCAGCTCCTGAAAGACGCCGCAGGCGGAACCACAAGGGAGAAGCTGATGCGCGTCCTCTGCGGAAATCATGCCCCGTCCGGCTTTGATCAGCATATGAATACTGTAAGGAATGAACTGTCCGGCTGTATGTCATGGAACTGTGCACATGCTCCGGAGGCGCATTACCAGACCGCAAACGCACTCTGCGTCAGTGACCAGCTCCGGGAGGCTGTCCAGGATCCATTCCCGGAAGCATTCATAAATCAGTATAACGGCCGGCTGATGACCGCGGACAGCATGGAAGAAGCCGGTAAAGCCTGGCCGGCGGAGCTGGCAGGGCAGATGATGTCCATGCTGAAGGGCACCGGCCGGTCCGGGCAGGAACTGACCCTCATCAATGCCGTTTCCTTTGAATCCATGTGGGCCTGTCCCTATGAAGCGGAACAGATCCGGGAAGGCGTCTTCCGCAACAGCGACGCCACCGGCAGCCGCGTCACCATGCTGCACGGAACCGAAACCGCTTATCTGGAAAACGAAATGGCCACCGGCTTTGTCAAACGCCTGCAGGCGGACGGGTACTCCTTTATGGCACTGCTTCCCAGGGACAAAGGAGATGAAGCCATCAGCGAACTGCTCCTGACGGTGAATTACGCAGAACTGATGAACAGACAGCTGTATTGCAGGGTCCGCACCGTCATGCCTGAATTCAGATACAGTTTCAGGGAAAGCATGAAACCTGCTTTGGAATGGCTCGGCCTCACTGAAATCTTCCGGACCGGCGCCAACTTTGCACCGCTCACCATGCGGCCGGTGGCTGTGAATGATATAATCCACAGCACCGGGATCGAAGTGAACAGATACGGAATAAAGACATCTGCCGCCGCCCGGGTGACGCCGGAAGCCGGCATGCCCCCCAAACAGACAAAGCAGGTTGTCCTGGACCGGCCTTTCGTCTTTGCGGTTATGAATGAGCAGCTGAAGATTCCGGTTCTCACCGGCGTCGTGAACAAGATATGAATCCGCTGCAGCCGGGGGAAACCGGGACCAAAAGAACAGCCATAACCTTACGCCTTCCGGAAACAGGAAAACCGACAGGGCGT
>JAFRGU010000263.1 GCA_017433675.1 Clostridia bacterium | reverse complement strand
GGAACCAGGCATGTTCCCGCCCCGTATGGTTCAGCGGCAGATCCAGGATCAGCTTCACATCCCGCTCATGGCATGCGCGAATAAGCTCCTGCAGATCCGCCTCTGTCCCGAAAGTGGGATCCACCGTCCCATAGTCCGTCACGTCATATTTGTGATAGGAGGGAGAGGAAAAGACAGGCGTCAGCCAGATGCCCCCGATCCCCAGGCTGTCCCCGGATTGCGTATTTCCGACATTCAGGTAATCCATTCTCCGGATGATTCCCTGCAGGTCCCCGATGCCGTCCCCATCCGAGTCGGAAAAGGAACCCGTAAAAATCTCATAGAAAACCCGATTCTGGTCCTCCCATGCTTCCGGAATTTTGCTGTGGCCTTCCGGTTCACCGGCAAAAGCAGCGGTCTCAATGCAGAGCATCAGCGCCAGTATTGCACTCAAAGCAGTCAGGATTCTTCTCGTCATTTTCGTTCTCGCATCCTCGATTACGCTGTAGTCGCATTCTCCATCTGAGAAGGATGGCTTGGGCCTGCTCCGCCCAACGAGAACAGGCTGCTCTCCTGAGAGAGCAGCCCGTTCTCCATGCACGGGACAGTTTCATCGGCCTGTCCGGGTTCCCTTATCCGTAAATCAGATTCTTCTCGCTGGTGGGATCGAACAGATGCATCACCTTCGCCGGGAAAGTGATATACATCTTATTGCCATAGGACAGCTGTGCCCGCTGTTCCTTGCTCAGATCCACCGTAGGCAGCCGGACAATGATCTTGTCCTTGTTCTGGCTGGACAGGTGCAGGTGCAGCTCGCTGCCCATCATTTCGTTGACGTTGATCGTGCACTCAATCGCGTTCTCCTTGTTGTCGAACAGCACCGTGGTGTGTTCCGGCCGTACGCCCAGGATAATCTCCTGCGTCTTCACGCCCTTGGCCGCCAGCGCCTGGTTCTGGTCCGGATTCAGGGGAATCGTCGTCCCCAGCAGCTCCACGCTGTACCCGTTCCCGCTCTGGATCAGCTTCGCCTTCAGGAAGTTCATCTGCGGACTGCCGATAAATCCGGCCACAAACAGATTCACCGGGGTGTCAAACACCTCCTGCGGGGTCCCGACCTGCTGGATGTAGCCGTCCTTCATGACCACGATCCGGTCGCCCAGGGTCATGGCTTCGGTCTGGTCATGGGTGACATAAATGAAGGTGGTATCCACCCGCTTGCGTAGCAGGATGATCTCGGCGCGCATCTGGTTCCGCAGCTTCGCGTCCAGGTTGCTCAGCGGCTCGTCCATCAGGAACACCGCCGGATCCCGCACGATGGCGCGGCCAATGGCAACCCGCTGCCGCTGTCCGCCGGACAGGGCCTTGGGTTTCCGTCCCAGGTATTCCGTGATACCCAGGATCTCCGCCGCCTGGCATACCCGCCGGTGGATTTCTTCCTTGTCCATCTTCCGCAGGCGCAGGCTGAATGCCATGTTTTCATAGACGCTGATATGCGGATACAGCGCATAGTTCTGGAAAACCATGGCGATATCCCGGTCCTTGGGCTCCACGTCGTTGACCACCCGGTCCCCGATCTTCAGAATGCCGTCGGAAATGTCCTCCAGTCCGGCGACCATCCGCAGCGTCGTGGATTTTCCGCAGCCCGACGGACCGACAAAAACGACAAATTCCTTATCCTTGATCTGAAGATTGAAATCATGCACGGCAACGACATTTTTATCGTATACCTTTTTCACATGCTCCAAAGTCACACTTGCCATAACTGAAACTCCTTTCCATCTCTCCGCGGGGCTGATCAGCCTTTGACCGCGCCGCCGGTAACACCCTCGACATAGTACTTCTGCAATGCCAGGAACAGCGCCGTGATAGGCATGGCCACCAGCACGCCGCCCGCGCAGAAGCGGGTAAAGAAGCCCTGATAGTCAGCCACGTTGACCCACTGGTAAAGTCCGACAGCCACGTTGTAGTTCGGTTCACTGCCGAAGGCAATGTACGACGCGAACACGTAGTCGCCCCAGGGGGCCATGAAAGCCATCAGCACCGTGTAGATGACGATCGGCTTGGCCAGCGGCATGATGATCATCCGAAAAACCTGGAGTCTCGTTGCACCGTCAATCCGGGCACTTTCGTCCAGCGATTTCGGAATCGTGTCGAAGAAACCTTTGCTGATGTAGTAGCCCATGCCGGAGGAGGCCACGTAGATCAGGATCATGCCGGGCACCGCACCGGACTGGGTCAGACCCAGCTGTTTCAGCAGGAAGTACAGAGTAATCATGGTCAGGAAGCCCGGGAACATGCCCAGCACCAGTACCACGTTCATGATCAGCTTCCGGCCCCGGAACCGCAGCCGACTCAGCGTGTAGCTGACGCTCAGCACCATGAAGGTCTGCAGCACCGCGCAGAAGATGGCAACAATCAGCGTGTTTCCGTACCAGCGGAGGAATTTGCTGCTCGGATCCGTCAGCAGCCAGACATAATTATCCAGCGACCATTGCTTGGGCAGCAGATAAGCCACCATGGCCCCGCTCTCCGTCGCGTAGGAGCGGAAGCTCTGGAATACCAGGAACACGAAGGGAGCCAGCCAGATGATGCTGATCAGGATCAGCACTGCATAGATGGAGCCGTTGATCCGTTTCTCATGGCCGGACTTGCTGCGCAGGTGCTCCGGCTTCACTTCCCGGATAACGCCCGCCTCGTGGTCCACCACAATATCCACTTCGGGAATCTGTTTTTTCTCGCTCATCACTGGAAATCCTCCTCATTCTTGACGGAGGGAATCATGTTGTACACGATCAGGTTGATCACCGCCGTGACAACAAACACCAGTATTCCCATGACAGCCGCCAGCTTATAGTTGGTATCGTTCACCGTCATCTTGTACAGCCAGGTGATCAGCAGATCCGTGTGTCCGGCGTTGCCGCTCAGCTGCAGCGACAGCGGCTTGCCCTGGCTCAGCAGGAAGATGACGTTGAAGTTGTTGATGTTTCCGGTAAAGGAGGTCAGCAGATAGGGCCCGGTCACGAACAGCATGTACGGCAGCGTGATCTTCTTGTACATCTGGAAGGCGTTCGCTCCGTCAATCCGGGCGCTTTCGTACAGATCGGCCGGGATGTTCATCAGGATGCCGGTCGCAATCAGCATCAGGTACGGGATACCGATCCATACGTTGATCACGATGATCGTCACCCGCGCCCAGGTCGGATCGGTCCAGAAGGGCAGCGGGCTGGAGATCCATCCCCACTTCATCAGGTAGGTGTTGATCAGGCCGTCCGCCGCGAACATCTTGCTCACGTACAGCAGGGATACGAACTGAGGAATGGCGATGGTCATGACCAGGATCGTCCGCCACATCTTCTTCAGCTTAATCCCTTTTTTATTGATCATGATGGCCACCAGCATGCCCAGGAAGTAATTCAGGAAGGTGGCGAAGAAAGCCCAGATCAGCGTCCACAGCAGCACGTGGCGGAAGGTGTCGCCGTAGCTGGCCGTGTCCGTGCTCAGCAGCTGGTTGAAGTTGTCCCACCCGACCCAGGTGAACAGCTTGCTCGGCGGCTGATGGGTTGCGTCGAAGTTGGTGAACGCCACCAGGATCATGAACAGGATGGGCAGGATGGTAAAGATCGTCACCCCCAGGGTCGGCAGGGCGAGCATGGTCTTGTGGAACTGCTCATCCATCAGGGAGGCCACGTCATCCTTCGTGGTCTTCAGCTTGTGCCCGTTCTTCAGCAGCTGCTCACTGATCCGGTTCTGCTTGATGTTCATCCGCCAGGTGTAGATAAACGCGGCGATGAAGAACAGCGTCAGCACGCCGTACAGCAGGATAAAGAAGGAGTTGTCCCCGTATACGGTTCTCCGTCCTTCCTTGTAGGTTTCGATGGTTCCCAGCGTGCTCAGCTTGCCCAGGTAGTAGCATCCGGAAAACTGCGCGTTCGGGAAAAACATATACATGTTGAATACGGTCTGGAACAGGAAGAAAAGGATGCCTCTCCCCCACTGTCCCCGGGCGCAGGAACCGAATCCCATGATCAGGTAGCTCAGCCGGGTTTTCCAGTCACCGTTCTTGAATGTGGTCACCAGATCTGCCAGATTGGTTCCGATTCCCTTGACAATCGCCGCGATGAAAAGTCCCAGTTTTTTAATTCCGTTCCAGATGCCTTTGGGCAGCCGGGCGAAGAACCCGCCCACGCTCCGCAACATCTTTTCCGGCTTGCTGAGTTTAAAATACTCCAGATCCGTCACCGGGATCCCCCCTTTTTTTCTGAAAAAACAGGCTGGGGGCAAGCGCTCCCCAGCCCGTGGTTCAGGACAATTATTTGGTCAGATAGCCTTCGCAGGTCGCTTCGAAGGTCTTCAGCACGTCCATCAGGCCGGCGTCGTCCAGATCATCGTATTTCTTCGCGATGATGTCGTCGCCCAGACCGGTGGCCAGGCTCCAGTATTCGCCGGGATACTGTCCCTGCGGGATGGTGTACTGCAGCTGCTCCGCCAGGGCAGCCAGCGCTACGTCCGCCTGCACGGCGTCGCTCTTCTGTACCTTCATGTTGGAGGGACCCCAGCCCACAGCGTTGTACCGGGCCATCTGCACTTCTTCGCTGCTCAGGTAGGCGGCCAGCGCGTCGCAGGCGCCCAGCTTCGCTTCATCTTCCTGAGGTTTCACGCCCAGCATCTTGAATCCGCCGAATCCGCCCAGCTGCCATCCGTCCACGGTGGGCAGCTTCGCCGCAGCGTAGTTGTCCCCGAAGGCATCCTTCGCAGCCGTGGAATCCCAGGTGCCGTCCACGATGGCGCCGGGGTTGGTGGCAGTGGAGAAGGAGGAGCCGTTCATAAAGGCGGGGCTCTTGCTCAGCTTAATCATGGCCTTCAGGGCTTTCACGCCTTCTTCGCTGGCATAGGTGCTGTTCATCTTCACCAGGTTGCCGTCGTTGTCGGTATCGAAGGTCAGCTGGCAGCCGGCGCCGAAGAAGAAGGCCGTCTGATACCAGCCGCTGTTGATCTCGAAGTAGAAGCTCTTGCCGGCCTTCTCGCAGTCCGCCAGGATCGCGTCCAGGTCGCTGGGATCGGATACCACGCTCTTGTCATAGTAGAGGAAGTAGCCGTTGTCGCTGGTCAGCGGATAGGCGTACATCTTTTCGCCCAGGGTCACGGCGCCGACCGCGCCGGCGTCATTCTCGGCCTTGACAATTTCCGCGTTGCCGGGTTCCACTTCTTCCAGGGCGCCAGCCGTCACCAGGCGGGCCAGCTGATCCTGCGCGAAGCCGAACAGGTCGGCCGCGGCGGTCACGTCGGTGATGACCTTGCTGGCGGCGTCGCCTTCGCCGACCGCTTCAACGGTCACGTTCATGCCAGCATATTCCGGATGCGCGGTCTTGAAAGCTTCCACCTGCTCCTTGGTGAAGTCAACCACTGCTTCAGCTACCCAGATCTTCAGGTCGCCGCTGTAGCCCTCGGCCGAGGCCAGGGAAACCATTCCCAGCAGCATCGCTGCGCACAGCAGAATCGCAAGTAACTTTTTCATGAGATAAATCCTTCCTTTCCATATGTTGATACAATTTATTCTCAGACCCGCAGGTCCAGGAACCAGGATGGATTTTCCATGGATCACCCAGCTTTTCTCTCGCTGAGACACGCCAAAACACTTTCCCGCGAAAAAGAAGCTCCCCGATCCATTCATTTCGATAACAGATGGTATTTTATCACATCGCATCAAAAAAGTCCACAGTTTTTTAGAAGAAAATTGAATTTCCGGCACAGGAAAACCCCTAAAACAATAGCTTCTTTCCTTTCTCCCTCGCGCCCGCTTTCCTTTTCCGCTTCCGTCTCCGCCGGCTTCTGGATCATGCCTTCCTCAATCTGAATCTGCCTCGCAGTCTCCATCGGCATCGTCTCCGGCACCGGAAAGAAAAAGCATTATTCTTTTGTCACAGGCCGATACTGATCATCCAGTACCGGTATCTGAACCGGTGCGGCGCCTTCCGCGACCGCGGTATTCCCGAAGCCTGTCATCTGCCCCGGAAAAGCCGTGGATTCCATAACGAACGATACAGTCAGCAGCATTGTGATGCTTAATAGAATTCCGGTTCTTCGGCGCATTTCAGATCCTCCGTTCCGATTTATAAAGTGAAAAGATACCTTCTGCAGAAATATAGACGGGTTACTGATATGGATTACAGCGACGCGTACATGGACGCCATCAGCTTCGGAATAAACCGGTAATGATCTCCGGGCAGGTTGGTCGTCAGATACACGCAGGTCAGATGCTCTTTGGGATCCACGCAGAACCAGTTCCCGAACGCGCCGTCCCAGCCCCATTCTCCAACCGATCCGTTGATGTCAGCTGCCTCCGGTTGATTCATCACGCGGACGCCGAGCCCGTAGCCGTATCCGCGCTGGGTGTCCCAGTTATGGGTCGCCTGCTGCGCCGGCGTCAGATGATCCGTGGCGATCAGATCGATGGTTTTTCTCCCGAGGATCCGCGCCCCGTTCAGGGTGCCGCCGTGCAGCAGCATCTGGGCAAACCGGGAATAATCCTGCAGGGTGGAGAACAGGCCCCCGCCGCCGCTCTCAAACATGGGCTTCTGAGACGGATACTCCCGCGTTTCGGGTTTCATGCCGTCAAGGATGTGATACAGGGTGGCGATTCTGTCCTGCTTTTCGGCCGGTACGAAAAAGCCGGTATCCTTCATGCCCAGCGGTTCAAAAATATGCTCCTTCAGATAATCTCCGAGCGTCTGGCCGGAGAGTACCTCGATCACCGCGCCGAGCACGTCGATGGAAAAGCCGTACATCCAGCGTTCGCCGGGTTCAAAGGCCAGCGGAAGCTCGCCGACAAGATTGCAGATCTCCGTTGTTCCCGGCAGCTTTCCGTCTTTCCCGGCAATCAGACCGGCATGCCATTCTTTTTCCTTGTCCCTGCGGATCCGGGCCGCCGCGGTATCGTCCCCGGGATAGGGGACGCCGCTGGTCATGGTAAACAGCTGGCGCATGGTCACTTCGCCCCTGGCGGGAACCAGCTCCACCGTTCCGTCCGGCTTTTCCACGGCGACTTTGGGATTTTTGAACCCGGGCAGATATTCGCTCACGGGATCCCACAGCTTGAACAGCCCCTGTTCATACAGCTGCATGATCCCCGCCACCGTGATCACCTTGGACATAGATGCGATCGGGAAAATCGTGCTGATTGAAATTTTCTGCTGTTTTTCGATGTTCGCATAGCCAAAATACCCTTCAAAGCGGACCTCGTCGTCCTTCAGGATTTTTACGGAGCAGCCGGCGATCTGCCCGGCGTCCACAAACCGGCTGAGTGTGTTCTGAACCAGCTTCATCATGCTCACCCTTTCTTTTGATTGCAGATTTTACTGGTGTTATTTATTCTGTTCATTCCCGGTTTTTCCTTTTTTCCGGATCAGATACTTTATCCCGATCCGGTATGGCGGCTCCTGTTGATATCCATTTTCGGTTCCGGTATAATTCAGATGCTGCGGCAGGATTATTCGCTTTTATGCAGGCGGAAAAAACACGTACAGGGGAGTTGATACCTGTGATAATCACCCGGGATCAGGCGAAACGCTTCATCCTCGGCAAACAGGGCTTGCTGGGCCGGCACCGCTTTGTCGGAAAAGCCGGGGCATATCAGTATGTTCGACAGGCCGGCTGCATCCAGTTTGATCCTGTGGATGTATGCGGAAGAAACGCGGAGCTGACGCTTCAGTCCCGCGTGAAGGGCTTCACGAAGCAGATGCTTTCCGACCTGCTTTATCAGGATCGCCTGCTGGTGGACTACAGTGACAAGGAGCTGTCCATCTGGCCGCGGGAAGACTGGCCGTATTTTGCCGGGTATCGCAAAAGAAGCCGGGAGCTTGGTATGTCCTTCTCCGGGATTCCCGAACTGGAGGAGCAAGCCCTGGCCTGGATCCGGGAGCATGGTCAGGTCAGCAGCGACACGCTGCCGATTGACGGAACGGTTTACTGGCATTCCTCCATGCACTGGAGCGGCCACTGGGATAAAGAATCACCGGCCGCCAGGTCTGTTCTGGAACAGCTTTATGCGGACGGTGTTCTGCTGATTCATCACAAGGAAGGTTCTCGAAAGGTATATGACCTGGCGGAAAAATACTTTGATCCAGCGCTTCTGCAGTCGGAAAACCCCTGCCCCGATGAGGCTTCCTTTCTCCGCTGGCGCTTGGCCAGGCGGATTGGAGCCGTCGGCCTGCTCTGGAACCGCCGGTCAGACGCATGGCTGGGCATCAATTTGTCCACTGAGCAGCGGGATCAGGCCTTTACGGAACTGGAAGCTTCCGGGAAAATCATGCCCGTACAGGTGGATGGGATCCGTTTTCAGATGTATATCCTGTCAGAAGACTTCCCCCTCCTGACCGGCGTGATAAAAGAGGAAACGGATACCAGGGCCCGGCTGGAATTTCTGGCCCCGCTGGATCCGATGCTGTGGGACAGGAAGCTGATCGAAGCGCTGTGGGACTATCAGTATTCCTGGGAAATCTATACGCCGGCGGTCAAGCGGAAATATGGCTATTATGTCCTGCCCATGCTCTGGGGGCAGGAGTTCAT
>JAFRGU010000262.1 GCA_017433675.1 Clostridia bacterium | reverse complement strand
CTTGTGTAATACAGGGAGTTTTTCATGATTGATCAGCTTGTTTCGGATATTGGAGCCATTTATGCCAAATATGGCGCCGTGTACCTCACGGGCATTGTCAATACCCTGATCCTTTCCATCGTTGCCACCCTGATCGGCTGTATCATCGGGTTCATCTGCGGAATTCTCCAGACGATTCCCGTCGCTCCTGGTGATTCCTGGCTCAAGCGCTGTCTGCTGATGCTTCTCCGGGGGCTGATCCGGGTCTATGTGGAAGTATTCCGGGGAACGCCCATGATTCTTCAGGCGGTCTTCATCTATTACGGCCTGCCCTATTTCTTCGGCGTTTCCTTTAAGGATATCTGGACCGTCAGCATCCTGGTCGTCTCTATCAACACCGGCGCTTACATGGCAGAATCCGTCCGGGGCGGCATCATGAGCATCGATCCCGGTCAGTTTGAAGGGGCGCGGGCCATCGGCATGAATCATTTTCAGACCATGCTGTACATCGTTCTGCCCCAGACGCTGCGGAATATCATGCCCCAGATCGGAAACAACTATATCATCAACGTGAAGGACACCTCCGTCATGTTTATCATCGGCTTTCAGGATTTCTTCGCCGTGCACAAGATGGTTAGCGGCGCCATTTTCAAATATTTCCCCTCCGCCCTGCTGGAAATGGGGGGCTACCTGTTCCTGACGCTGCTGGCCAGTTTTCTCCTGCGGAAGCTGGAAAAGAAACTCGAAGGCAAATCGGATTATGAACTGGTCAACACCGACGCGCTCGTAATGGCCGCCGGTAACTATCAGTTCTCCGGGGATGCGCCTTATGATGAAAAGAACCGTGATTATCGGAGGGACAGCCATGAGTGATATGATTTTGGAAATCCGGCATCTCTCCAAGACCTTCGGAACCCACGCGGTGCTGAAGGATGTGGATTTCACTGTCAGCCGCGGAGATGTCACCAGCATCATTGGTGCCAGCGGCAGCGGCAAGAGCACGCTTCTGCGCTGTATCAATCTGCTCGAAACACTGACTACCGGGGAAATCCTTTTCCACGGAGAGAACGTCACCGGTGGAAAAATCAATCAGAGTGCCTACCGTGCCCGGGTGGGTATGGTATTCCAGAATTTTAACCTCTTCAATAATCTGTCTGTGCTTGATAACTGCCTCATCGGTCAGCTGAAGGTCAACAAAGCCCCGAAGCAGGAGGCCCGGGAACGCGCTTTGCATTATCTGAACAAGGTCGGTATGCTGCCTTATATCAATGCCCGCCCGGCCCAGATCTCCGGCGGACAGAAGCAGCGCGTCGCCATCGCCCGGGCTCTGGCCATGGAGCCGGAAGTACTTCTCTTTGATGAGCCCACCTCCGCCCTGGATCCGGAAATGGTCGGTGAAGTGCTGGATGTCATGCAGTCCCTGGCCGCTGAAAAGATGACCATGCTGGTCGTCACCCATGAGATGTCCTTTGCCCGGGATGTCAGCACCCATGTGGTTTATATGGCCGATGGCGTCATCGTCGAGGAAGGGCCTCCCTCTCAGGTGCTGACCACCCCGCAGGATCCCCGTACCCGGGATTTCCTGAAGCGCTTCCTGGGATGATCTTCCCCGGATGTCCGCCGAGACCCCTTCATTTTCGGAGTATTCAGGTGAAAAAACAGAATGTTCTTTTGAGATCCTTTCAAACCAGCCTGCCGGTCATGGCAGGCTATGTTGTGTTGGGTATGGGCTTCGGCATGGTTCTCCGTGTCAAAGGCTTCGGCCTTCCCTGGGCTTTCGCCATGAGCCTTTTTATCTATGCGGGCTCCATGCAGTTTGTCCTGGCCAACCTGCTTGCGGGCGGCGCCTCCCTCCTGGCCACCGCAGCAACCACGCTCCTGGTCAATGCGCGTCATCTCTTTTACGGAATTTCCATGATCGATCGCTATCGGGAATCCGGCAAAGCAAAACCCTATCTGATCTTTGCACTGACAGATGAAACCTATTCCCTGCTCAGTACGGATCCCAGGCTGATCCCCACGGATCCTGCAGACCGGAATCGGTTTTACTTCCTGGTCTCCGCAATGAACCACGCTTACTGGATTCTGGGCAGTGTGCTGGGCTCTGTCCTGGGCGGCATCCTGCCCTTTGATTCAACCGGCATTGATTTCTCCCTGACTGCTCTGTTCATCACCATCGTCGTAGATCAGTGGCAGCATAAAAGCGGCCGCCTGCCCGCAGTCCTGGGATTCGCGATATCCATTGCCTGCCTGGCTGTTTTCGGACCGGATCGTTTCCTGATCCCTGCCATGTTGTTGATCCTTGCTGCCGTTTATGGCATCCGCGGAAGGGAGATGGCCTGATGATCAATCCCATCCACGCCATCCTGACTGTCGCAGTTTCCGCCGCGGTCACGATTCTGCTCCGCTTTCTGCCTTTTCTCGTTTTCCGCGGCCACCGGAAAACGCCGGCTGTGGTTTCCTATTTCGGAAAGGTTCTCCCTTATGCCACCATGGCCATGCTGGTCGTTTTCTGCCTGAAAGACCTGAATCTCCTCCCGTTTCCCCATGGGCTCCCGGAACTGATCTCCTGCGGTGTCGTTGTTCTTCTCCATGCCTGGAGGCATAACACCCTTCTCAGCATGATTCTCGGCACTGCCTGTTACATGATTCTGATCCAGTCCGTTTTTGTCTGATCGGGCGCGGCTCCCGAAAAGCGAAGCAGCCTGCTCCGCTTTTTGTTTTTTGCCTGTAATCATGGACTTCCCGCCTTTTTTCTGATAAAATGCAAAATACGGATCGGAAAAGCACAGAAAATGACAGCTTTTCCAAAAGGAAAGGAATCAGAAACAATGAACAAAACCATTCAGGCCCTGCTGATGAATCAGGAAGAAAACCATATCCTCCCCTTTTTCTGGCAGCACGGGGAGGATGAGGCCACCCTTCGGGAGATGATGGCCGCGATTCACGGTGCAAACTGCCGTGCCGTCTGTGTCGAAAGCCGTCCTCATCCGGATTTCTGCGGCCCGAAGTGGTGGCAGGACATGGATGTGATTCTGGACGAGGCCCGGAAACGGAATATGAAAGTCTGGATTCTCGATGACAGCCACTTTCCCACCGGCTTTGCCAATGACGCCCTGAAGGAAAAGCCCGATGCGCTCTGCCGTCAGGCGATTGTCCTGAATACCCGGCCGCTGGACCCGGCCGCTGGAAAAATGACGCTGGATCTGAAAGCGGAAGGCCTGCTGGACGCGCCGAAACGGATTCCTTCCAGTCCCATGGAGGCATATTTCTTCAATCAGCCGCCGGCCCGGGTCTTCAATGATGACCGGATTCTGCGGGTGTCCCTCGTCTGCAATGGAAAGGAAACGGATTTAACAGAGGCCCTGGCCGGAAACCGGCTTTCCCTCAAAAAATCCGAAGGGGAAGCGGAGCTGCGGGTGCTGGCAGTGACCCGGAATGCCGGCTACCATCGGAATTATATCAACATGACCCAGTGGGACAGCGTCCGCGTCCTGATTGACGCGGTTTACGAAGCCCACTGGAAGCATTACGCCTCCGATTTCGGCAATACCATCGCCGGCTTCTTCTCGGATGAACCGGAGCTGGGCAACGGTTTTCTGTATGATAAGAACAATCTCCTCGGCACCCGGCAGGATCTCCCCTGGGGGCAGGAGCTGGAAGCGCTGGTGAAGGAAAAGCTGGGTACTGGCTGGCGGAAGCAGCTTGAAAAGCTCTGGGATGCCGGCACGGATCCCGAAACTGCGCGTGTGCATTATCTGTATATGGATTGCCTCACCCGTCTGGTCCGGAAGAATTTTTCGGAGCAAATCGGTTCCTGGTGCCGGGCTCACGGTGTCATGTATATCGGTCATGTCATCGAGGATGACGGGCATCACTGCCGCACCGGCTCCAGCCTCGGGCATTACTTCCGGGGTCTGGAAGGTCAGGACATGGCCGGTATTGATGATATCGGCGGACAGGTGCTTCCCCAGGGAGAGGAGGAGCCGAAGCTGGATAATCTCCGCCGTCCCCGCAGCGGCGTCTTCTACCACTATGGTCTGGCCACCCTCGCCCGGAGTGCCGCGGCGCTGGAGCCCCGTAAGAAGGGGCGCGCCATGTGTGAACTGTTCGGTGCTTATGGCTGGGAGGAAGGCGTCCGTCTCGAAAAATACCTCGCGGATCATTTTCTGATCCGGGGAATCAATTTCTTCGTACCCCATGCCTTTTCGGGGAAGCCCTTCCCGGATCCGGACTGCCCGCCCCATTTCTATGCGCACGGGCATAACCCCCAGTACCGCCACTTTGGCCGGATCATGGAATATATGAACCGGGCCGCCACCCTGACCTCCTCCGGCAGGCATCGCGTCCCTGCCGCCATTCTCTATCATGGGGAGGCGGAGTGGTGTGATCCGCAGGCCATGGCCTTCGAAACCGCCGGCCGTGTGCTCTGTGACGCGCAGATCGACAGCCATGTTGTCCCGGCAGATTTCCTGAACAATCCGGATCTGCTCCGGTTGACAGATCGGAAAACCTTCTCTGTCAACGGGCAGGAATACCATGTTCTGATTGTTCCCGCCTGCGCCAGCCTCTGCGCTGCCGCAGCAGAGTCTCTTGAGAAGCTGGCCGCCGCCGGCGTGCCCGTCTTTTTCGTGGAGCGGAAACCCGCCTTCGTCAGTGAAACAGGGGCGCCGCTGCCCGCGCTCCTCGCGGATTGTCCGGTTTTGTCCCTGGAGTGCCTGGTCGATGCGGTCCGTGCGCTGGGCTTCGCCCTCCCAGCGGTGTCACCGGCCTGTGATCGTCTCCGTCTGCTGGAAATCGAAGGCGATACCCCGATGACAATGATTGTCAATGAAGGGACCGCTCCCTGGACCGGCACGCTGGCCGTGCCCGTCCTGCGGGAGGACTGCGGCTGCTTCCTTTATGACCCCTGGTTTAACCGCTGTCTGCCCGTGGAAAAGGGGGAAGGCGGCTTCCGCCTGACCGTGGAGCCGCTGAAGCCGGTTTTCCTGGTCTCCGGTTCCTGTGATGCTCCGCTGTACATGCCGCCGGAACCCGGCGATGAAATTCTCCTGGCCGGATGGCGTCGCTCCACCTGTGAAGGCGCGGATTACCCTTCCTTCTCTTCCCCGGTGGAGACCGTGCTCCCGGACGGCCGGCTGCTGGCGGAATCCGAGCCCGAATTCTCCGGCTTTGTCCGTTATGAAACCTCCTTCAGTCTGACGGAACCGGCGTCCCTTCTCCTGGAGATCGCTGATGCCGCCGAAGGCGTGGAAGTCTTCCTGAACGGAGAAAGCGCCGGTATCCAGATCGCGCCTCCCTGTCGCTTCGATCTCTCCGGCCGGAAAGGGGAAAACTGCCTCCGCATTGAGGTCGCCACAACCCTCGAGCGTCAGTGCTACCCGACGCTTGAAGGCTATCAGAAAATGCTTGCTTCTCCTCCATCAGCCCTTTCCGGCATTACCGGCGAGGTTCATCTGTTCCGGACAAAATAGCCCTCCCCGGTTTTCCGGGGTCGTAGAAGCGTTTCATCGGCACTTGTGATTCGTTTGCCGGATTTTTTCCCGTCTTGGCTGTCTGACTGGAAAACAGTTCCATTTCCGGCTTCCCGTGATGATCAGATATGGATGATAAACCGGTTGAACTGCTTCCGCTGGTTCTCCGGAAATTCGAACCCCCGCTGAGCGTCTGCGTTGCTCAGCGGGGGCTTTTCATCTTCTCCGGAAATATTCCGTTGCTTCTTTGCTTTCCTCAGATATCCTCGAAGGCCACGCCGTGGGCTTTCGCCACGTTGGCGTTGACCAGCTTGCCCAGATAGGTGTTGATGCCTTTCCGGATGGCGGGGTTTTCAGCTGCCGCGGCTTCCAGTCCCTTGCCTGCGATTTCCAGCCCGTATTTCAGCGTCGCGTTGGTCAGTGCGATCGTGCTGGTCCGCGGCACGGCGCCGGGCATATTCCCCACGCAGTAGTGTACCACGCCGTCCATCTTGTAAACCGGATCGTCATGGGTCGTTACATGGGAACTCTCTCCGCATCCGCCCTGGTCAATGGCGACGTCCACGAACACCGCGCCGTCCTTCATCTCCGGCAGATATTTTCTCTTGAACAGCTTCGGGGTCGCGCCGCCGGGAATCAGCACGGATCCGATGACCAGGTCCGCATCCTTCAGCACCCGTTCCACGTTGCTGTCGTTGGAGACCAGCGTCTGGATATGCGCGCCGAACATGTTGTCCAGCTCTTCCAGGCGTTTCAGGCTGATATCCAGGATGGTGACATTGGCACCCATGCCTACGGCGATCTTGCAGGCATTCATCCCCACCGTACCGCCGCCCAGGATCACCACGTTGGCCTTCGGTGTTCCCGGTACGCCCGCCAGCAGGATGCCCTCCCCGCCGAAGCGCTTTTCCAGATATTTCGCGCCTTCCTGGATGGACAGCCGGCCCGCGATCTGGCTCATCGGCGCCAGGCAGGGCAGGCTCCCGTCCTTCTCCTGAATCGTCTCATAGGCCACCGCCTTCACCTTTCCGGCCAGCAGCGCGTCCGTCTGTTCCCGGTCGGCCGCCAGGTGCAGATAGGTATACAGGATCATGCCGTCATGGAAGAAGCCATACTCTTCCGGCAGCGGCTCCTTGACCTTCACCATCATGTCAACCAGCGTCCAGACATCCGCCGCGTTGTCCAGCAGGGACGCCCCTGCTTCTACGTATTCGGTGTCCTGGAACCCGGATCCCAGCCCTGCGCCGGCCTCCATGTATACATGGTGTCCCGCGGCAACATAGGCACGTACATTGTCCGGTGTCAGTCCGACCCGGTATTCATTGTTTTTGATTTCCTTTACGCATCCGATTTTCATACTGTTCTCTCCGTCTTCAGACTTGTCGGATTTACACGCATCCATGGGCCAGCATGGCGTCCGCCACCTTCAGGAAGCCGGCGATGTTGGCGCCCACGACATAGTTGTCCTTTGCGTCGTATTCCTCCGCCGCGCTGTCGATGGCGGCAAAGATATTCTCCATGATGCCTTTCAGCTTCGCATCCACCTCGTCAAAGGTCCAGCTCAGCCGCTGACTGTTCTGGCTCATCTCCAGCGCGGAGGTCGCCACGCCGCCGGCATTGGCTGCCTTGCCGGGAGCAAACAGCACGCCGGCTTTCTGCAGCGTCAGGGTCGCTTCATAGGTGGTAGGCATGTTCGCGCCTTCCGCCACAGCAATGACGCCGTTGGCGATCAGGGCCTTCGCTCCGTCTTCGTCCAGTTCATTCTGCGTTGCGCAGGGCAGCGCGATATCGCACTTCACGGTCCAGATGCCCCGGAAGCCTTCCGTATAGGTCGCGCCGGGCACCCGTGCGGCATATTCCCTGATCCGTCCGCGCTCGACTTCCTTAATCTGCTTCACGACATCCAGATTAATCCCGTTCTCGTCCACCACATAGCCGTTGCTGTCGCTCATGGCCACGACCTTGCCGCCCATCTGGGTGATCTTCTGCGCCGCATAGATGGCTACATTGCCGCTGCCCGAAACCACAACCCGCTTGCCGGCCACTTCAATCCCGTGCTTTTTCAGCATGGCGTTCGTCAGGTAGCAAAGGCCGAATCCGGTTGCTTCCTTCCGGGCCAGGGATCCGCCGTAGCTGAGGCCCTTGCCTGTCAGCACGCCTTCATACAGGCCGGTAATCCGCTTGTACTGGCCGTACAGGAATCCGATCTCCCGGGCGCCCACGCCGATGTCCCCGGCCGGTACGTCCGTATCTTTGCCGATGTATTTGAACAGCTCCGTCATGAAGCTCTGGCAGAAACGCATCACTTCATTGTCGCTCTTGCCTTTGGGATCAAAGTCGCTGCCGCCCTTGCCGCCGCCGATGGGCAAGCTGGTCAGGCTGTTCTTCAGGACCTGTTCGAATCCCAGGAATTTAATCACGCTCAGGTTCACGCTGGGATGCAGCCGCAGCCCTCCCTTGTAGGGACCGATCGCATTGTTGTACTGCACACGGTATCCGCGGTTCACCTGCACCTTCCCCTGGTCGTCGATCCACGGCACCCGGAAGATGATTGCCCGGTCCGGTTCCACAAAGCGCTCCAGCAGTCCCTTATCTTCATATTCTGGGTGCTTGTCAAATACGGGGCTCAGTGCTTCCAGCACTTCCTTGGTTGCCTGCAGGAATTCCTTATCAGGGCCGTTCCGCGTCTCCAGATCCGCGTATACCCGGGCTACATAGGCATTCATTTCTTTTCCCTCCTCAAAAATTGGCTT
>JAFRGU010000037.1 GCA_017433675.1 Clostridia bacterium | reverse complement strand
TATTTGCGTACAGCGCTTTCCATCCATCCGGAGTCCAGGAAAGTAATCTTCCCATTTTCCGGAATGGCGCTGAAGAAGGGGTACAGAAATGGATATCTTTCCTCCGTTTCCGGCAGGATAGCCGGAGAAACCACACTGTAGAACCGGGGATCGATTTCACTGATCAGCTCCTTGATCAGGCTGCCCTTTCCTGCAGCGGCCCATCCTTCGATCAGGACAATGACCGGCAGCTTCGCGTCCCGCAGCATCTGCTGCTGCCCCATCAGTTTCTCCCTTGCTTCCTTGATTTCCCGCTTTAAAGTTTCCTTCTCTTCCGGCGTGATTCCTTCAAACTCTTTCAGCATGCCCCTGTCCTCTCTTTCCGTCCTGGTAAAAATCAATACGTGACCTTCGCCGGCCTCTTCTCCATGAGCAAATGGTGCTGTTCTTTCTCTCTGCCCGGTATTGTATCACAATCATCCGGGGATTCCAATCTTTTTTTTCGGATCTGTCCCTCTCTCCTCCCCCGAAAGCGAAAGATTGCCCGCTTTTCTTTTTTATGGTATGATACTTTCAAATCAAGTGGGTTACCGAAAGGAAGGATCCGGCCATGGTCGTCACAGAACTGGACAGAAAAGGGTGCAGCGTTCACCTTTCGGACGATGGGCGTAGCGTGGAGATCCTGGATCAGACCCGTCTGCCGAACGCGCAGGTGTGGCTGTCTCTGCACCGGATTGAAGATCTTTGCGGGGCGATCAGGACCCTGGCCGTGCGCGGTGCTCCGGCCATCGGCATCTTTGCCGGCTATGCCGTGTATGTCCTTGCCCTTCGGGAAGAAACGGAGGATCCGGCCGTCTTCCGCTCGGCGCTGGAGACAAAGGGCGCCCTTCTGAGCGCCGCCCGCCCCACCGCCGTCAACCTGTCCTGGGCGGTGAAGCGGATGCTGGCTGTTCTCCGGGATCAGAAAGATGCCGGCATCTCCCGCTGGAAGGAACTGCTGAAAGCGGAATGTATCGCCATCCATGATGAAGATATACAGATGTGTACGCGGATCTCCGAGTACGGGCTTTCCCTGGTCAAACCGGGGGACGGTATTCTGACGCACTGCAACGCAGGTCCCCTGGCCACGTCGAAATACGGCACCGCCATCGGTCCCGTCCTGCTGGGAAAGGAGCGCGGAATTGATCTGAAAGTCTTTTCCGATGAAACGCGGCCTTTGCTGCAGGGCGCCCGCCTCACTTCCTATGAACTGCAGCGCGCCGGGGTGGATGTCACGCTGATCTGTGATAACATGGCCAGCATCGTGATGAAAAACGGCTGGATTCAGGCCTGCTTCGTCGGCTGCGACCGCGTTGCCGCCAACGGGGATTTCGCCAACAAGATCGGCACCTCCGGCGTTGCGATCCTCGCCCGGCATTACGGGATTCCCTTCTATACCCTGGGCCCCACGTCCACCATTGATATGAACTGCCCCACCGGCAACTATATCCGGATTGAACTCCGGGATCCGGATGAGATCAAAAGCATGTGGTACCGGGAGCCCATGGCGCTGCCCGAGGTAAAATGCTATCATCCCGCCTTTGATGTGACGGATCATGAACTGGTGACGGCCATTGTCACCGACCGGGGC
>JAFRGU010000261.1 GCA_017433675.1 Clostridia bacterium | reverse complement strand
GCCATCGACGAAGGTCTGGTCATCAATTTCGTTCCCGCCTCCGTGAAGGCTGCGCTGGACGAAGCGGATCAGCAGCCGGCCCTCGTGCATCAGTATATCAACAAGCTCTTCATCTATAATAACCTCGGCGATGATGTCCCCGCCATTAAAAATGTCTGGGAGCTCACCGCGCCGGAGATGAAGGACCGGGTCATCTTCAAGAATCCGGAAAGTGAAAAAGTCAACATGAACTTCCTCGTCATGTGCACCAAGGACGAGTGGGCTGAGAAGCTCGCCGCCGCGTATAAAGCCTGGAAGGGCGAGGAGATTGACCTGACCGGTTATCAGAACGCCGGCTACAAGTGGGTGGCTGAATTCCTCGATAACTGCACCTTCGGCAAATCCGACACCTCCATTGCCGAGGAAGTGAGCCAGGAGACCGCTGCCGGAAAGATCGGCCTCTTCGTGCTGAGCAAGCTCCGCTCCTCTTCCGTCCTCACGGATAACCTCACCGTCGCCCAGTATGACGCCTCCGCCAATGGCTACACGATCGAGCCCTTCGCCGGCTTCATGTATCCGATGTACACCATGGTGAACACCAAGGCGACCCGCCCCTATACCGGCATGCTCTTCATTGAGTATCTGATGTCCCAGGATGGCTTCAAGCCCTGGGGCAAGAGCATTGGCGCCTATTCTCCGGATCCGGCCATCGCCGTGAATGAAGGGGATCTGGCCATCGATGTCTGGAAGAGCACCCTGGTCATGGAGGATGCGGCCTATATTCTGGACAGCTTTGAGGTGGAGGATTTCATTCTTCTGCACTGCCAGCGGTAATCCTTTCTGCTTTTTCCACAGCGCGGCGGGTCAGTTCCCCGCCGCGCTGTCCCGTTTCTGTGGCGATGTGGCTCCCCGTTGCCGTCCGGCAGAAATCGGGGGGCTCATTTCCCTGCCGGAATTTGGGCATGTCTGTACCGCGGCAGGAAGAAAAGATAAAAAGGGGGGAATGATATGGAACAGACCCAGAGCATCCGCATGAGCCGTCTGAAAGGCCGGCTCCGGGCCTGGCTGAGCAAACCTGCGAATATTATTCTGCTGGTTTTCCTGGTCTCCCTGGTGGTTCTGACGCTGTATCCGCTGCTCTCCATGCTGGTGGAGACAGTCACCGTTCATACCGGGCGGGAGGCCCGCTCCGCGAAGCTGGCGGCCGGATCCCTCTCCCTGTACCATTTTCAGCGTCTTTTCACCACGGCGGAGAATGATTACAGCTGGATCCAGTTTTATCAGCCCTTTCTCAACACGCTCCTGGTCTCTCTGGCCGCCTCGGCCATCGCCATTCTTTTCGGCGGCACGGTGGCCTTCCTGGTCACCCGCACGAATCTGAAGTATAAGAAATTCGTCTCCGCCGTCTTCACCTTTCCGTATATCATGCCCTCCTGGACCCTGGCCCTTTTCTGGGAGACGTTCTTCAAGAATGTGAACATCGGCCTGAAGACCTCGAACGGAATCATGGCCTCGGTCTTCGGCGTCTTCGCGCCGGAGTGGTTTGTCTATGGCGCCTTCCCCATCGCGCTGGTGCTGGGCCTGCATTACGCGCCCTTTGCCTATATCCTGATCGGCGGAATTCTCCGGAATATGGACGCCAACCTGGAGGAAGCCGCCACGATCCTGAAAACCAGCCGGCCCCGGATCATCTGGAAAATCACCCTGCCCATCGTCAAGCCGGCCATGCTTTCCACCTTCCTGCTGGTCTTCGCCAGCTCCATGAGCGCTTATTCCGTGCCCGTCTTCCTGGGCTCCCCCGTCCGGTATTATGTCCTGTCCACGAAGATGAAATCCCTCATGGACAGCTATCCCGGCCAGGCCTATATCATCGTCGGGGTCATGATCCTCTTTGGCGTGGCCATCCTGCTCCTGAATCAGAAGGTGACCAACAGCCGGAAGCAGTTCACCACCGTCACGGGCAAGTCCGGTCAGATCAGCAAAATCAATCTGGGCCGGGCCAATCGTCCCGTCGCCCTCCTGCTGGTGCTGATCCTTCTGCTGGTGGCCGTCGTCCCGCTCGTCACCTTTGCCCTGGAAAGCGTGATCATCAAGGCCGGGGATTACCGGCTCTCGAATATGACCCTGGATTTCTGGATCGGCACCGGTCTGGATCAGCGTCTGGATCAGGGGGATTCCACCGGGATTCTCCTGAATCCGAAGGTCTGGAACGCCCTGGGCTATTCCCTCAGTCTGGCGGTCACCTGCGCCCTCGTGGCCGGCACCAGCGGCATTCTCGTCGGGTACGGCGTCGCGAAGCGCCGCGGCAGCCGCCTGGCCTCCTGGGTCAATTCCCTTTCCTTCTTCCCGTATCTGATGCCCTCCCTGGCCTTCGGCGCAATCTATCTGGCCATGTCCTCCCGCGTCCCCTGGCTCCGGGGCTTCCTGCTGCTGGGGCTCGTGGGCTCCGTGAAATATCTGCCCTTCGCCTCCCGTTCCGGGGTCAATGCCATGCTGCAGCTCTCCGGCGAGATTGAGGAGGCCGCGGTGATTACCGGGGTACCCTGGTGGAAGCGGATGCTCCGGGTCATTTTCCCGATTCAGAAGTCCAGCTTCCTTTCCGGTTATCTGCTTCCCATGGTTTCCTGCATGCGGGAGCTGAGCCTTTTCGTCCTGCTGGTGCCGACCAGCAATACGATCCTAACCACCATGCTCATGCAGTATTCCGAGAAGGGCTGGGCCCAGTTCGGCAATGCCATCAACCTGCTGATCATCGTGGTGGTGCTGCTGGTGAATTTCACCGTCAATAAGCTGACGGGCGCGTCCATTGATAAGGGGGTAGGTGGCTGATGCCGGAAATCGTTCTGAAAAATGTGTCCAAGCGCTTCGGCAAATTTGTGGCCGTGGATCATCTGAATCTGACCATTGAAAGCAATGCCTTTATTACGCTGCTGGGGCCCTCCGGCTGCGGCAAAACCACGACCCTGCGGATGATCGCCGGGCTGGAAACACCCACCGAAGGCAGCATCAGCATCGATGGCACCGTCGTTTTCGATGCGGACCGGGGCATCAACCTCCCGCCCAATAAGCGGGATGTGGGTTTCCTGTTCCAGAATTATGCCCTCTGGCCCCATATGACGGTGTATCAGAATATCGCCTTCGGGCTGGAAAATCTGAAGTGGAGCAAAGACCGCATCGCCGCCCGGGTTCGGGAGCTGCTTTCCCTCCTCCGCATTGAGCAGTTCGAGAAGCGGTATCCCAGCGAGCTCTCCGGCGGCCAGCAGCAGCGGGTCGCCATCGCCCGCACCCTCGCCCCGGGGCCGAAGGTGCTCTTCATGGATGAGCCCCTTTCCAATCTGGATGCCAAGCTGCGCATGGAAATGCGGACCGAGCTGAAGCGTCTCCACCGGGATACGGATTCCACCTTTGTTTATGTGACCCATGACCAGCTGGAGGCCATGACCCTCTCGACCCGGGTCTGCATCATGGAGACCGGCGTCCTGCAGCAGTACGCCCCGCCCCTGGAGATGTACAACAACCCCGCCAACCGGTTCGTGGCGGACTTTATGGGCAATCCCACCATGAACTTTATTGACGGCGAGCTCCTGCCGGATGGCGTCCTGTCCTTCGGCGGCCTCCGGGCGCGCATGAAAGGCGCCGAAGCGCTCGGCGCCCGGAAGATTGTCGTCGGTATCCGCCCGGAATATATTCATATTGACGCTTCCGCGCCGCTGAAGGCCACCGTCTATTCCACCCTCCCCTCCGGAATGGAAACCACCGTCAGGCTGGCCTATGGCGATACGCTGCTCACCGCCGTCGCCTTCGGGGACGTGGATTATCCCGCCGACAGCGAGGTCGGCTTCTCCTTCCATAAAGCCGCCATCCTCTTCGATCAGCAAACCGGGAAAAACCTCCTCCGCGCCCCCCTGGAGATCTGACAAACCCAATGTAAAAAAATAGCGTGAAACGTGGGGACGGTCCTTGCAGTTGCAGCGTAAGCTGAAACGAAAGGACCGTCCCCGCGTTTCACCCGTAGCAAGAGTGCGTGAAGCGTGGGGACGGTCCTGTTCGTTGCAGCGTAAGCTGAAGCAAAGAGGACCGTCCCCGCGTTTCACCCCGGCAAGTGCATCCCCCTAACTCCACCCATAAGTAAAGAAGTATCGACACACTGAAGCCGCCGAATCCGGAGCGTCATCGTGCTCCGCAAACTCCGTATAATCCAGTATCTGATCAATATACTCCCGGTCCGTCCCCTCCAAAAACCGAATCCTCCCCCACGCCTGCTTTAGATAAGTCATAATCTTAATCTTCTTATTCTGCGTCTCCGTATACCCTGTAGCCCAAACCTTCGCCCCCACATCCCTCTCATTAATCTGATCCCGTAAAAACCCCTTGTCCCCGTTCTCCTCACAGTAAATCAGCCCGCACCGCAGCCTCGCCGCGATCTCGATCATCTCCTCCACCACCTCCGCGGCGTTCCGTTGCCACATTTTCCAGTACATCACAATAGTCCCATCCCCCAACTTCTTCGCGCACGT
>JAFRGU010000260.1 GCA_017433675.1 Clostridia bacterium | reverse complement strand
GAGCCCCCAGCCCCATTTTTTCTCCCCCTTCCCCCTCATCGGGGGAAGGGGGCCGGGGGGATCGGGGCCCCGGTATTCTATGAATAGGAGAAAAATCAAATGAAACTATGGTCCGGCCGTTTCGAAAAAGCCACCGACACCCTCGTTGACGATTTCCATTCCAGCATCTCCTTCGACCAGCGTCTCTACGAGCAGGATATCACCGGCTCCATCGCTCATGCCACCATGCTTGGCGAGCAGAACATCATCCCCAAAGAAGACGCTGAAAAGATCATCGAAGGCCTGAAAACCATCCTCGCGGATGCGAAAGCCGGCAAAATCGCCTGGCAAACGGAAGCCGAGGACATCCATATGAATGTGGAAACCCTCCTGATTGAGCGCATCGGCGAAGCCGGCAAGCGCCTCCATACCGGCCGGTCCAGGAACGACCAGGTCGCCCTCGATACCCGCATGTATGCCCGCGCTGCCTGCGCTGAAGCCCGTGACCTTCTGAAATCCCTCATTGAAGTGCTTCTGGAGATCGCCGGAAAGAACCTGCATACCATCATGCCCGGCTATACCCATCTCCAGAAAGCTCAGCCCATTACCCTCGCCCATCATCTTATGGCCTATGTCCAGATGTTCCTCCGGGATCGCGGCCGCTTTTCCCATGCCTTCGATGCCGCAAATGTGATGCCCCTGGGCTCCGGGGCCCTGGCCGGCACCACCTACCCACTCAATCGTCCCCGGGTCGCGGAACTGCTCGATTTCGACGCGATTTCCGAAAACAGTCTCGACGGCGTCTCGGATCGGGATTTCCTCCTGGAATATCTTTCCGCCGCATCCATCGCCATGATGCATCTCTCCCGCTTCTGTGAGGAGCTGATTCTCTGGAATACCAATGAGTTCCGTTTCATCGAGATGGATGACGGCTTTGCCACCGGCTCTTCCATCATGCCTCAGAAGAAGAACCCCGATGTCGCCGAGCTCATCCGCGGCAAAACCGGCCGGGTGTATGGCGATCTGATGGCCCTCCTGACGGTGATGAAAGGTATCCCCCTGGCGTATAATAAGGATATGCAGGAGGATAAGGAATCCTTCTTTGATGCCCGCGATACGCTTGTCAAATGCCTGACTGTTTTCACAGCTATGCTCCGTACGGTGTCTTTCCGCCCGGAGGTGATGGAGCGCGGTGCCGCCGGCGGCTTCACCAATGCCACCGACTGCGCCGATTACCTGGTCCGTAAAGGCGTTCCCTTCCGGGATGCCCACCGTGTCGTCGGCGAGCTCGTCGCCCATTGCATCGCGGAAAATAAGGCTCTTCTGGATCTTTCCCTGGATGACATGAAAAAGTTTCATCCCGCCTTCGATACCGATGTATTTGAATCTCTGAGCCTGATCGCCTGCGTTGAGAAGCGGGACATCCCCGGCGCCCCCGCACCGAATCGTGTTCGGCAGGCTATCGACAAAGCCCGCGAAGCCCTCGCAGAAGAAAAATAGGGCCGTTATTGCACGAACCCCCTCGACGGTACAGCCCGTCGAGGGGGTTCATTTTTTACTTCTTTTTTGGTTCCGCGTCGTATTCAATCCACATGGCTGGTCTCACCAGCGCCACATCTTTCTCATATGTTTTCCCGCCTGTTTTCTTCAGAACCGTGCGCATTCCCCGGCTCCCGTATACATAACCCGCCTCGTTGCCTGTCCCTTTTTTCAGATTGCCTTTCTTATCCAGCTTCGCTGCGTTAACCATATCCCGCAGCCACCACAGGCAGTATCCGTCCTCCAGGATCGCTCCGCTGCCGCTGCTAAGCTTCCCAGTCACGTAGGGTGTCGCCTTGCAGCTCATCTTCTCCGTGCTGCCCATGTACCGTCTGGCCTCATCGGCCTTCAGCAGAAATACGTGATCCTTCGTTGTGAACCGTCCGCTCTTGTCCGCGGTCACGTTGCTCGCCTCCCGGATCCGCTTCTTCTCCTTCTTCGTGAAGTTGTTCTCATAGAATTCCCCGTTCAGCCATTCCCGGACGCGGCTTGTCTTCCAGTTGATCCCGGGCGTCACATATTCGTCTTCGTTTCCTTCCGTTCCGTAGACCATCGTCTCGATCGCGTATTCGGCGATCACCAGTGCCACGTGCTTCTTTTTATTGACGGAGATCACCCGCCATTCAATGGGCTCCCGCAGGTTGTCCGTATCTCCGTCCTGCTCATAGTATCCCATCCGGATCAGATCCCAGGCCTTCAGCCCCATAAAGTCCTGCTCGATCTTGGGCTCCGCGAATTCATGGGCTTCCTCATCCGCTTCGCTGGCTTCCGTCGCCGTGGCCGCCGATTCTGTCCCCGCGCTTCCGCCCGCGGCCTTCGCCGCCGGCAGCTTCAGGCTGATTTTCCCCTTTACTTCCTTGTACAGCCGCCCGTCGACCAGCACGTTCATATGCAGCACAAAGCTGATCTTTCCGCCCTCGATGAGCTCGATCCCGTCCGCCTGGTAGAAGGTCCCGACCGAGAATCGTCCTTCCTTGTATTTCTGCCACTGGCTCAGGTCGATCTTCCCCTTGCTGGCTGCCGTCGAGTCCGCTGTCGCCTGCAGGTCGACCATCATCGTCATTGTCTCCGCGTCGTAGTCATGGATCCGCAGCTCATAGGCGCCTGTCGGATCCGCGTGCCACATTTCGCTGCCGTATCGCGCCGCCGCTGCAATCGCGCCTTCCGTTGCCGGCATAGTTAAATCCGTTGGCGTTGCTGGAGTGATTAAGTCCGTTGGTGTCGCCGGAGCAATCAGATCCGTTGGCGTCGCCGGAGCGATCAGATCTGTTGGCGTTGCCGGAGCGATCAGGTCCGTTGGTGTAGCCGGGGCAATCAGGTCCGTCGAAGTCGCCGGAGTATTGAATTCCGTCGGCGCTGCCGGAGCATCCTCAACTGCATTCTCCGTCTCCGGATTCGCTTCCGCAGCCGTGTTCCGTGCCTCCCAGATCTCCCCGATGGTGTCCTCGCCGATGATCAGCGCCCCTTCGTACAGGCAGCTGTTCATCCGGTCCTTATATGCTTTCCGGACGCTGACGCCATAGTAACGGTTCAGGAAATAGAGGCGCTTCAGCCCGTCCTGCCGCATCCGGGTCCAGGCCCACGCGTAGGCGATCGGATCGTCTTCCTTCAGGTTGATCTGCGCCTGTACGGTGTCGATATACGCATGGCTCAGCATGTCCAGCAGTGGATCCTCGAAAGCGATCTCCCGATACCCCTGCAGAATCGCCATCTCCGCCTCCGCGGCCTGAACGAACTGCTCCCGGGTTTCTGCCCGGGACAAATCCCCGTCTTCTCCGCCCGCGATGTCCCACCGGGCCTCCAGCCCGTTGGCCAGCGTTTTCAGCCATGCGCTTTCCGGGGTGTCCTCCTCCGTCGGCAGCGCCTGTACCTCCCCATTGTATACATGTACAACGATGGACCGCAGGCTTCCGCTTTCCGTGTCCAGCTTCGCTGCCTGCTCCAGAATCAATTTCTTTTCCCTGTTTTCCGCCGCTATGGCTGTCCCGGTCCATCCATGGCTCCCGACCGCGATGGCCAGGATCATCAGTAAAGCTGTCACTCTCTTCATTCCGCTGTTCTCCTCTTCCTTCTGCCCGGTCTCGGACGCGGTTTTTCCCCGTTTCGCCATGATTGTCTTCCGCAGTCCTCGATTCCGCCTCGTGTTCTTTTATTCAGTATATCATAAATGGCCGCCTTTTTGGAATCCCTCGGCCCTAAAAATCGGGCCTTTTCTGCGCGAAAAGCCCCGTCAGGGGCGGCATCCTTCCCTGACGGGGCTTTCAATGCTTTGCATTTTTATTCTTCCGCGATCCGGATCAGGAAGCGGTTCCCGTCCCATGTTTCGATCCGGTCCGTGCACAGTAGCGTCCATTCCGGAAATCCGCCGTCCTCAATCGTGCATCCGGAAACGATCGCCATCGCCAGATGCTCGCAGTCCCTGAATGCATCCCTTTGGATACTGCAGTTGTGCGCCTCTGCAATGGTAATCCCCGGGTTCTCCGCGAAAGCCTCGCTTTCGACCACGCTCCCGTCCGGAATCCTCACCCGGTCCCCGTCCGGAATCTCCCCGACGGCGATTTCAATCGGCGGTGAGGCCGAAGACTCCACGCCGTCCCGGATCACGCTGACCGTATAGCTTCCGGCTTCGCTGATCAGGCCGGTCTCCCCGGCTTCGGTCTCGTTGGCCCCCGCCTCTCCGTGGATAATCATGCCCGTTGCCGGGAAAAGCCCGTCTTCATGGATCACCCGGACCGCCGCCGCATACCCGGGATATACCGTATCGTGGCTGATCTCCGCCTCCGGCGCCTGCTCCACTGCCGCCTTCCATGCGGTATAGTCAAACGGGGACAGCGTCAGCTCCGCCTCGCTCCATTCCAGTCTTTCGTTATAGATATATCGGATATTGCTCGTTCCGCCGTCGACCGTGTATCCTGTGTCGGTGTCTCCGCTGGTATATCCCTTCATGAACAGGTCGTATCCGCTGTCCTGGTTGGTCAGATCCACCAGGTAGTTATGTCCGTGGGTCGCCACGATATTCCACATATGAGCACCCGCCGGAATTCTCCCCTGCACGGAGATAACCGTCGCCTCCGTGGTGGCCATCCCCGCCAGATACTGGAAAGCCTTCGCGTACCCCTCGCATACGACCTTCGTGTTCGGTTTCCCGTCGAATACCCATACCAGCTGCCACGGATCTCCGTATACCTTGTCCGCCACGGCTTCATGGTTGTAGTCCGTCAGGCTGCAGATTGCGTCCCGAAAATAGCACAGCTTTCCGTAATCGTCCATTCCGGCAGCCTGATTCAGGATTTGCTCCGCGTTTCGGGCGGCGGCCTGTACGGATTCTCCGTATCCCGTGTCCACTTCGTATTCCGCGCTTACCGCCGTCCCGTCCGCGCCGATGCTGACCGCTGCATAATCAGCGCTGACCGTCATCTGCACGATGATCGTCCCGTTTACGCTGATCTGGCTCGTCGTCGCGCTGTATGTAGTCGTCCGGTAGATGATCTTCGTCCCGGCGCCCTCTGATTTGTTGTACCAGTATAGCTCGTAGGGGTAATCGTTAACCAGGCATTGGATTGCCGCCCGGCCGCTCACCTGTTCCCGCTTTGCGGTCATGGCTGCCAGGGCTGCGTCTTTGGCCTCCTGCGTGATTTTGCGGTTCTCATCCAGAATGCTTTCAATGCCCAGCTCCCCAGCGGTGTAGGTGTTCTGAAAAACCTCCCCGTATGGAATCTCGAAGATGGTGGACGCCTGTTCCCCGGCCGCCACCGCGGTCACCTCTTCGCGCAGTGCCAGATACAGCTCCCTGCTGGGGGAGGAAAGGCGCATCCCGGAGAGGCGGGTAACCCGCAGCCGGATTCTGTGCGGCATCTTGCGGGAAATATAGTCTGCTTCCGGTGCCGTTTCGCTTCCCGAAGCAGGAAACACGATCGTTTCCTCCCTTTCCGCTGCTGCGGCCGGGCTTTCAGCCCGGATTTCCTCCGCCATGGAAACGGAGTAAAGCATCGCGCAGAGAAGAATGATCCGGAAAAATACTTTTTTCATCGTGAAAGAATACCCGTCGTCAAATGAATGGTCTCACCCATGGAAAGCTGTAATCCGTACACTTCACTGCGCCGGTTCCCGCTTTCTTCAAACTGGTTGCCGTCTTTTTCGTCGTTCAGGATGGAATAATCATATTCTCCTTTGGGCAGCCGGGATTGTACTGTATACATACCAGGGACCAGATCCTCAAAATGCCATAGCCCGTCTGCTTCCGTGATAAACTCGCCTGCCGGTTTTCCGGTTTGCTCGCTGATCAGCGTCATGGTTACGCCGGCCAGCCCCTCTTCTTCAGGATCTGCCAGGCCATCCTCATCCGCGTCCAGGAAGCATTTACCCTCAATCCTTCCGGGGAAATAGACGCCGAAGTCTTCATTTTCATACAGATGCGAAGGATCCGTCAGATTGTACTCAACGGTCATCTCCGTATTGCCTTCAGCTTTGCTTTTTCCCGCTCGGATCGGTCCGGTCCGGACATATCTCGTGAATCTGTATCCTTCAGAAAGCACAATATGCATTCGGTATGCGCCCTGTCGGATCTGTGTGAAGCTGTAATATCCCTCCTGATCCGTCATCGTCTGATAGACCAGACCGTTCCGCCGGCCTTCCATCTCGATCATCTGGCCGGCCAGCCCCGGTTCGTCCTCATCGGCCCGTCCGTCTCCGTTCAGATCGATCCACATGCGGCCGGACAGAACCTCTGCCGGTGTAGCGCCGATACCGGCGGAAAAGGTTGCGTCCTCTCCCACCTGGAAGGAAGCGCTTTCCTGCTCGGGGGCGCTCTGCCGCTCCATGATGCTGTCCTTCAGCGTGTTCTCGCGTCCTCCCTTTTCGCCGTATAAATAGCCAGCGGGAAGATAGCATCGGATCCGGTATGTTCCTGCCGGCAGCCCTTCAAACACAGTCAGCCCGTCCGGTCCTGTCTCTCCTGCTTTGACCCGGGCGTTTTGCTCCGTTTCTTCCTCCGCCAGCACCAGCTCGATGGGTACTCCTTCAAGCCCCTTTTCCTCGTTTCCCTGGTTTCCATTATGATTCTTGTCCACAAAAACGCGCACCTGAACTGTTGAAGATCCGCTTACAGCACGGTCCGCCAGTTCCGGAAGATCAATGGACTGCGGTTCCAGCGATTTTGTGGACTCCGGCGTCGGCTCCGGTGTAAATGTTGGCGTCGCCGTTGGAGTCTTTCTTTAATGTCTGAAAACCTTATTTTGATTTGGTAAAAAATCTTCTCGTTGGTTATCATGGTGTTAAAGGTTTTTTGT
>JAFRGU010000036.1 GCA_017433675.1 Clostridia bacterium | reverse complement strand
TACGCCCGGATCGACGGATTTGACCCGCTGGCGCACCCGCTGGAAAAGGCGGAGCTGACGCTGATGGACAGGTGGATCCTCAGCAAGCTGAATACGCTGATTGCCCGGATGGATGATGACCTGAGCAACTACCGCGTGACTGAGCCGGCGACGGCGATGGCGGACTTCGTCGACGAGCTGAGCAACTGGTATGTGCGCCGGGGACGGGAACGCTTCTGGGGCAAGGGCATGGCCGGAGACAAGGAAGCGGCTTTCGCGACGCTGTACCACGTGCTGGTCCAGGTGAGCAAGATTGCCGCACCGTTCATTCCCTTCCTGGCGGAGGAGATTTACCAGAACCTGGTGGTCAACAATGTGCCGGGCGCGCCGGAAAGCGTGCACCTGTGCGATTATCCCAGCTGCGACGCCGGGCGGATCGATCCGGATATGGAGAAGCAGATGGACGCACTGCTGGAGGTGATCCAGCTGGGGCGGGCCTGCCGGAACGCGGCCAACATGAAGGTGCGCCAGCCGCTGCAGAAGCTGTACGTCAAGGGAGCAAGCTTCAGTCAGGCTTATCAGGAACTGTGCGAAGACGAACTGAACGTGCGGGAGGTCATCTTCACGGAAGATGCGAGGGCTTTCACGACCTACCAGCTGAAGCCGCAGATGCGGACTCTGGGCCCGCGGTACGGCAAGCTTCTCGGCAAAATCGGCCAGCATCTGGGCACCCTGGACGGGAACGACGTTGTGGACGCCTTCGAACGCGGGGAAAAGATCAGCTTTGAGATCGACGGAACGCAGGTGGAGCTGGCGAAGGACGACGTGCTGACCAGTCCGATGCAGAAACCCGGATTCACGAGCCAGATGGACCGGGGCGTAACGGTGGTGCTTGATACGAACCTGAGTGAGGATCTGATCCGGGAGGGATATGCCCGGGAGGTCATCAGCAAGATTCAGACCATGCGGAAGGAAGCCGGGTTTGAAGTGACGGACCGGATCGGAATCCGGTACACGGCGGACGGCGAGCTGAGCGCATCCATCGAGGCCGGCGCGGACATGATCAAAAACGGTACGCTGGCGCTGACGCTGGAAGCCAGCGCGGCCGGGGACGGCTGGTACGCCAAGGAATGGGACATCAACGGAAAGAAAGCGGTACTGGCTGTGAAGAAAGCATAAGGTACAAAATGAAAATCGCATTCATCGGGCAGGACATACCAATGCTCCTGCCCGCCCTTTTAACCGATCTTCTTTTCGCAGGAAAGGAAAGCGGAGCGGAGATTCGGATCGAAGAGAAGAATCCCGCGATGGCGGAGGTGCTGAGCGGATACGGGGAAGCGATCCTCCGGCAGGCCGGGATCGGCGGAAGCATCCGCGTGACCGCAAGGCGGGAGGAAGCGCTGAAAGCGGCTGACTGCGTTCTCTATGCCGGAGATCCGCAGGCAGCGAGCCGTTTTTTCCAGGACCGCAGCGCGCTCGGGAGTGACAATGAGGAGGATCCGGGCCTGACAGATCAGGCGCGGGTCAACGGCGGGATCGAAGGACTGCTCCATACGCTGCGGGCCGGACAGGCGGTGATGGAGCTGTGCGACGAAATGGCGGAAGCATGCCCGGACGCGCTGGTCATCAATCTGGGGCAGCCGGTGGCGCGCACGACGCGGATCTTCCTGGATCGGGGATTCCGGTGCTGCGGGATGGGCCGGACGCCGCTGAAGGGCGCCAACGGGCTGGATACGATGACCAAACGCCTGCAGGGGAAGCCGGAGAATATGGATGCCGTGATCGCCGGACTGCCGGGATTCAGCTTTCTGCTAAGCCTTCGGGACCGGGAGAGCCGGATGGACTATCTGCCCAGGCTGAAGCAGGCCGCGAAGAACGGCGAGCTGGGGCAGCTGACCAAACGGTGGCTGAACTGGTGGGACGCGCTGGCGGTCGGCGACGTGACGGATCACGCGGAGTATCTGCCGGCGCAGCCGGACTATATTCCGGAGGAAAAGCCGGAATTCGGGGAAACTGTGGAACACCGGAAGGAACGCATCCTGTACATGAACACCGTACGGGAGCAGGGAGCGAAGACCGGAGAAGGCGCCATGGCCCAACTGCTGCTGCTGAGCAAAGCGCCGCCGATCCGGCCGGTACGGCTGGCACTAGCGATCCTGCGGGAGGAGGACGGAATTTTCCCGGCCGTGACGCACGAGAACCGGGGAGAAATGCCGCAGCTGGCTGCGGAAGCGATCGTGGAGACGGCGCTGAAGATCGAAGACGGAAAAACAACCCCTCAGGGGATCACCGTGCCGGATTCGCTGGCGGAGATCCTGACGGAGATCGATGAAAACAACCGGCTGGCGGCCCGGGCGGCAGAGGGCGATCGGGAGGCGCTGCGGGAGAGCGTGGAGACGGATCCGGCGATGAGCGGACTGGACAGGCTGTATTGCCTGGAGGTGGTGCAGGCCCTGATCCGGATGCACGAAGATATGCTGCCGCTGTGGACCGAGCAGGAGACTGGGGGGCTTTCTGACCGAATTTAAAGAAATGCCTTGCAGGGGAGCTGTGTCCCCGGTTTTCTTCGGTGCCGAAGGGAAATCAGAGCTTAGTTGGAAGGAGTTTTTCAGCATGTTCCTGGCGACGGGATGGAAAGAATATGAAGTGCTGGACACCGGCGACGGGGAGAAGCTGGAACGCTGGGGAGACGTGATCCTGCGGCGGCCGGACCCCCAGACCATCTGGCCGAAGGCGGATCCGCAGATGTGGGAGAAGGCGGACGCAGTTTACCACAGGAGCGAAAAAGGCGGCGGACAGTGGGAATTCCGGAAAACACTGCCGGAGCGATGGACGCTTCGGTGGGAGGATCTGGTTTTCTATGTGCGGCCGACGGGATTCAAGCATACGGGCCTTTTCCCGGAGCAGGAAGCGAACTGGCGCTGGATGGGAAAGATCCTCCGGGAGAGCGGAAGAACGGATGTCCGGGTGCTGAACCTGTTCGGATATACCGGCGGAGCGACCGTGGCCTGCGCGGCGGCGGGTGCCCGGGTAACGCATGTGGACGCCGCGAAGGGCATGGTGCAATGGGCCAAGGAAAACCGACAGCTGAGCGGGCTGCCCGAGACGAGCTGCCGGTGGATCGTCGAGGATGCGCTGGCTTTCGTGCGGCGGGAGATCCGGCGCGGAAACCGCTACGACGGGATTCTGATGGATCCGCCCAGCTACGGCCGGGGACCATCGGGCGAAGTATGGAAGCTGGAAAACGAACTGTACGGGCTGGTGGAAACCTGCAGCCAGGCGCTGAGTGATGAGCCGCTGTTTTTCCTGATCAACAGCTATACGACGGGATTCCAGGCCAGCGTGCTGAGCAACATGATCGGGAAATGCGTGACGCCGCGGTACGGCGGACGGACGGACAGCCAGGAGCTGTGCCTGCCGGTCCGGACCGGGGGCGTACTGCCCTGCGGAGCCAGCGGAAGATGGGAGCGGGGATGAGGAAAACAAACCGGCAGAATGCAGACGGGACAGAAGGCTGCCGCGTACCGGGGAAAGGGAGAACACATGCCTGACATCCTGTATGAAGACAATCACGTGATCGTGGCTGTGAAACCGCCGAACATGCTGAGCCAGGCGGACAAGACCGGAGACACGGATATGCTGTCGCTGCTGAAGGAATACATCCGGCAGGAATACGCCAAGCCCGGAAACGTCTATCTGGGACTGGTGCACCGGCTGGACCGGCCGGTGGGCGGGCTGATGGTTTTCGCACGGACCAGCAAGGCAGCCGGCCGGCTGAGCGAACAGATGCGGAAGCATGAAATGGGACGGGAATATCTCTGCATTGCATGCGGCGAGATGGAAGACAGCTTCACGCTGAACGACTATCTCCGGCAGGATCCGATCCAGAATAAAATCGTGGTCTGCGAGGCGGACGAAAAGGACAGCAGGGAGGCGGTTCTGCACGGGCGGACGCTGGCCAGGCGGGAAGGAACTTCCCTGTGCGCAATCCGGCTGGAGACGGGACGGAAGCATCAGATCCGGGCGCAGATGAGTTATGCCGGGGCGCCGCTCTGGGGAGACAACCGCTACGGGCATGGAATTCCGGGGCAGCAGATCGCGCTGTGGGGATACAAGCTGACATTCCTGCATCCGACAACGCGGAAGGTCATGCGTTTTTATACCATGCCGGAGGGAAGCGCGTGGAGCCTGTACGCGGATCTGCTGACCGTACCTGAAAACACGGAGGAGCCGAAGGACCCGAAGGAGGTGCATCTGGCGCCGCAGGTGGTTCAGCGGTTTACACAATACAACGGACGGCTGTACGTGCCGCTGGACGAGGACGGTGCGGGAGAGAAAGCACCGGAGGAAGAACCGGAAATCCTGCTGCCGGAGCTGTGAGACGAACGCGGAAGCCTGCAGCAGAGCAGAACAGGATGCGGAAGGAACCGGAACGAGAAGGGGGAAAACATTGAGCACGGGGTTCAGCTATGAAGTAAAGCATGTATGCAAACAGAGCGGAGCAAGGCTGGGCGTGCTGCATACGCCGCACGGGGATATCCAGACGCCGATCTATATGCCGGTCGGAACCAGCGCCTGCGTGAAGGCGATGACGAGCCGGGAGATGGAGGAAATCGGAACCCAGATTCTGCTCAGCAATACCTACCATCTGCATCTGCGGCCCGGCGAAAACCTGATCCGGCAGGCGGGTGGACTGCACCGGTTCATGGACTGGCACAAGCCCATCCTGACGGACAGCGGCGGATTCCAGGTGTTTTCCCTGGCCGGGATCCGGAAGATCCGGGAGGAGGGCGTCACCTTCCAGAGCCATCTGGACGGCAGCCGGCAGTTCATCTCCCCGGAGGTGAGCATGGATATCCAGGAAGCCCTGGGTTCCGATATCGCCATGGCTTTTGACGTATGCACGGCATACCCCTGCGACTGGAAGACCGCAAAGGAGAACATGGAGCGGACCCACCGGTGGGCCGAGCGGTGCAAGGCGCACCACACGCGGGAGGATCAGGCGCTGTTCGGCATCGTGCAGGGGGCGTTTTTCGAGGACCTGCGGATCGAGAGTGCGAAGGCCCTGCGGGACATGGATTTCATCGGATACGGCATTGGCGGACTGAGTGTCGGTGAACCGAAGCCCATGATGTATGAAATGCTCGAGAAGATTCAGCCATACATGCCGGAAACCAAGCCGCGGTATCTGATGGGGGTCGGCAGCCCGGACTGCCTGATCGAGGGCGTGATCCGGGGGATTGATATGTTTGACTGTGTGCTGGCTACCCGCGTCGCCCGGAACGGGTCCGTATTCACCAGCCGGGGACGCGTGGTCATCAAGAACGGAAAATACCGGGAGGATTTCGGCCCCCTGGATCCGACATGCGACTGCTATGCATGTACCCATTTTTCCCGGGCGTACATCCGGCACCTGTTCAACGCGAAGGAGATTACTGCCGGCCGGCTAGCTTCGATCCATAACCTGCGCTTCCTGCTCAGAATGATGGAGGAAATCCGACAGGCCATCGCCGAGGACCGGCTGCTGGACTACCGGAAGGAATTCTACGAACGATATGACCTGACCAAGAATTTCTGACAATTCATGGGCGGAAAATGCGTCAAAAGGGAGCCGAACGGGCTCCTTTTTCAATGGTTTTTCCGATGAGTTTATGATATAGTATACGGTGACTTTTTCCGGGGTTAACGGAAAAAGAACGGGAGGAAGAGCAGATGAAGCGACTGCTGACAATTTTGGCTGTCCTGTGCCTGACGCTGGGATGTATAAATGAGGCTCGGGCCGCCATCACGGTGACGGAACAGCCGGAGACACAGACCGTGAAGGCAGGAGGCTCCGTCACCTTCTCCGTGAAAGCCAAGGATGCGGGAAAAGTCATCACCTGGCATTTTGTCAGTCCCGACGGCGGGGAAGACATTACCGGCAAGAAACTGTCCGGCCGGTTCAAGGGGCTCAAGGTTTCGAATCCGAATTCCCTGAATATCAAGCTGAAGAACGTTCCTGAAGAGATGCATGGGTGGACGGTCTACTGCCATCTGGGCAAAACTTCTGCGGGACTGGATACGGAAACAGCAATGCTGCTGATCGAAGGAAAGAAGCTTCCTGGCGAAGAGAGCGGCCTCGGTCCGACGGCGGAACAGGGGGACGATGAGAGCGACCTCAGCCCGGCAGCGGAACAGGGAGAAAGCGAAGAAGCGGGGGACGACGAAAAATCAGAAGCGCCCGCTGAAGAGGAAGGCCCCGACGAGCCGGAAGAAGCCGAAGCGGACGGGGAAGTCCCGAAAGACTGGGAGGAGCCGGAAGCCGAAACCGAGGAAACGGGAGCGGCTGCGGGTGTCGGAGGCGAGACTGCTGAAGGCAGTGCGGCAGAGAACGGGCAAATCAGGGGATTTATCGAGGATCAGGACTACCAGTACATGCAGCTGGGGTCCTACTATTACAGCGAAAACGGCGGAAAGAAACCGTTGGTCTGGCGCGTGCTGTATCGGAAAGGGAATATCGCGCAGCTGATTACGGAAAACGTCATCGACGCGATGCAGATGATCAAAATTGAGGACTTCTATACAGCGGTCAAAAAACGCAACTATAAGAGCAAATTCAATACCCCTTATGAGGAGATGGATATCTATTACTGGCTGAACGGGGAGATGGCGGAGGTCATCTTCGAAAACCAGGATTTCAGCTCGGCGATTGTCCCCCATAAGATTACGGAATCCAAAAAGGGAGAAACCGATGTCCCCGAAGAACCCGGATATCAAGCGGAAAGCGGAGGCACCCTATCGGCGGATGAAAAGGAAAAGTTTCCGTACGGAAAAGATCTGTTCTATATCATGACTTACGCGGACATGAAGAACGGGATATTCGGTTTTCCGAAAACAACCCATGGAAACACAAAAGAGAACGAGGGGGAGATTGCGGTTCCGGAGAGCGGAAGACGGAAGGCATACGCAACTCCATACGCGAAGAGCAAGGTGCAGTATCCGGACTGGAAGAAGAATACTGCCCAGTATAAGTTGGACGTGGTTACGGTTTACAAAGGGATGGCTTACGGAGGATCCTCCCCCTACTGGACGATCAAGCGGCGCCCCGGATATTATATGAGCGGCATTGTGGGCGCGAACGGACACCTGAGCTGGAGCAACATGGCCTCTGTACGGGTCGGCGTCCGGCCGGCAACCATCATCGACCTGAACAGGCTGCGGGTCACAGGCGGAAACGGGACACTGGAAAGCCCATGGGTGATGGAGGTCCTTGAATGATGCGGGAGACAGCATCCCGGGCCGCCCCGGGAAAGCGCGGCAGCCCCGGCGGGATAGAAGGATTCAGAGATATCATCCGGCGAATTGGTAGTGCGATACTGACGGCCGGAATGATTTGGATCGCGGTCGCCGGCCCGACAGGGATCGCGGAGACGGAAAGTCTGAACGCTGCGGTACCGTCCGACATCACGGTGGATCCGAAGACTGAGGTGCTGGACCTGGATGCCGCCGGGATCACAATCACGGATCCCGAAGAGGTCGCGGCGCTGATTGAGCAGATGCCGAAGCTCAAGGAGATCCGGATGTACAATTCCCCGATGATCACGGCGGATATGGAAACGCTGTTTGACCGGTATTCCCCGGAAGTTTTTTTCGGCTTTACGGTGAAGATCGGCCCCCATGAGATCCGGACGGATCGCACGGCCTTTTCTACTTTGCACCTGGCCGGAAAAATGCAGGGGGATGAGCGGCACACCTCCGAGGAGCTGTATCCGATCCGGATGTGCACCCGGCTGAAAGCGCTGGATCTGGGACATAACTACCTGACGGATATCCGCTTTCTGAACTGGTTGCCGGAGCTGGAGGTGCTGATCATCAGCCCTAACTACGGACTGACGGACATCAGCCCCGTTGCGAACTGCAAGAAGCTGATCTACCTGGAGTGCTTCAATACACCGATCACGGACTTGAGCCCGCTGGCGGAGTTGACATCGTTGCGGGATCTGAACCTGACGAGGGATAACCAGATTACGGATATCAGTCCGCTGTACGAGCTGCCGAACCTGGAGCGCGTCTGGTGGGGAAATACGAACCATGTTCCTGCAGACCAGAAGAAGATCATGCGGCAGAGGCATAAAGGGTGTAAATTCGTTTCGGTCTATGATCCCACGAGCGGAGGATGGCGGAAGCATTCCCATTTCAAAGAGTTACATGCGTTCTTCAGAACAGGGGAATATATCCCCCTTTCCAAATAGAGGTTGGTGATTGTCATGAAAAAATTATGCCTGCTGATTCTGGCGCTTCTGCTGATGATGAACAGCGCCAGCGCTGACACCGGGAAGGTCTATCCGCTGGTGCTCAGAACCGAAGCGCCAGCGACGGATACGCCTACTCCGGAGGTCACCGAAGCGCCGGCGACCATGACACCCGTGCCGGAGGACACCGAAGAAATCACGACCGTTCTCCCCGTGGCGGAGGAAGAGCCGGAGATACTCCCCGAACCGGAAATGACGGCGGAGGAAGAAGCCGCCGAGGAACGGAAAACCGGGGGCCGGCTGGCGGACGGAACCTACCGCCTGCCGCTGGATCTGACCCCTGGCATGAAGTTGCATAAGGCGAACTATAATACCAAATACCACTATCAGGATCCGACCATCGAGATGGATACCCGGGACGAAAAGAACGGGGAGTACCGTTACTGGATCGCCGAGATCAAAATTCAGGATGCCTCCCAGCTGCGGACGATGCCGGCCAATTCCTTTACACGATCCAATACCGCGGAGGGAATCAGGCTATCACACAGGGCACAGGCGGTACTGGCATGTAATGGGGACTACTGGTATCGGGATGTGCAGTGGAAGGGAAGCTATGTGCTGCGACAGGGACAGCTATATATGTACCACCTGTATGGAAATGCAGATCTGCTTCTGGTGAACGAAGATGGGGATTTCCGGATTATCCATAAAGCTACGGAAGAAACCACTCCGATGCCGAAGAAAAAAGAAGGCCCGGTTTTCTATGAAGGGAAACAGATCTATAACGGATTTTGCTTCGGACCGGCATTGGTAGAGGATGGGAAAGCACTCCTCATTGAACCGAATGACCAGATTTCGACAGAAAAGAAAACAGCGCGAATGGCAATCTGCCAGCTGGGTAAACTCCATTATGCCGTGGTGTGCAGCGCAAAGGAAAGCATGACGCTGCAGGAGTTCGCGGACATGCTGAGCACGATGGATATCCAGACGGCTTATAATTTGGACGGCGGAAACAGTACCATGCTGATGACTGGTGATGATTTGCTGAACTATAACCCGACAACCCGGGAGCTGAGTGATATTATCTACTTTGCTTCCGCGTGGCAGGGGGAGGATAAATAATGCCGATGGTTTATCAGCCTGCGGCCGCATGGATCTGCGTAGCGGCAGGAATTCTCCTGCATGCCGGATGGCTCAGCGTGTGTCTGAAACGAAGAGGCAGCAAAGCGGGCTTCCATGGACTGGAACTGCTTCTGCCCGGCGCGCTGGCGATCCTCTGCGCAAAGGGCGGATATGAACTGTTGCAGACGGGAGAAAGCTATGCGATGTTCCGTTGGTGCTATACAACGGGGCTGGTCGGGCTGAGCATTGGAACCGGCCTGGCTGCCCGTTTTCGCGGAGCAAAAGCGGCGGAGATCCTGGATGAAACTGCTACGGCGGTCTGCCTGGCTATGGCTTTGGCCCGGCTGAGTCAGCGGTGGCTGGGAGAGACGGGAATGGGTCCTATCCTTGACAGTGAAGGATTCTGGACGATGATTAACGACTGGGATGAGCCGGTACTGGCCACCTGGTTGCTGGAAGCGGGTATGTGTCTGCTGGCGGCGGGGGCGACAAAACTCTGGCACCGGAGAAGCCCGAGAGCTGCGGGTGGCACCTTCTGTGGAATGATCCATTTTCTCCTGGATCCGCAGATCCTGCTGGAGCAGTTTCGCAGCGGAGATTTCATGCGGTTCATGATGATGCGGCTGGAGCAGGTACTGTTTGCGCTGTTTGGCCTCGGAGTGCTGATCTGGATGGCGGTCAGAATCCGGAAAACACAGGCCGGGGTGGGCGCCTGGATTCCCGCAGCAGTTTATCTGATGATGGCGGGGGTCATAGCCCTGGCAGAGTTTCTGCTGGATGGGAAGATTATGGATGGATTTCCAAAGACAGCAGCCTGGGCCATGTTTATCATGGCGCTGGCTGGGATGATCGCAATGGCGGTACTGGCTGTGCGCCGCGCTGACAAGACTGCAGAAAACCGGGAAGCTTGATTCCGGGAAACCGGGAGGCATCGGACAAGGAAGGACAACCTGGGAATGACAATCAAAGGACGCCTGGCAATGGCGATGGTTATTGCCGGGCTGATGACGATCTGGATAGGGGAAGCGCTGGCTGCCGCTACCGAATTGTCCCTTCAATGGACACAGGAGGGAACAAAAATCAGCATCCGGCTGGAAAAGAAGGATGAGAAACATTATGTGCTGTACCTGCCTGGGGGATTTGCGGGAAAAGATCCGGTGATCAGGATCAACAAGAACACGGATCTAATCTGGGATGATACAAAATATACCAATGGAAGCACGCTTCCGGCTTCCAGGTTTATCGGCAAAACGGTCAGAGTCAGCTTCACCAACGGGAGAGAT
>JAFRGU010000259.1 GCA_017433675.1 Clostridia bacterium | reverse complement strand
ATTGATGATGCTTTGCTTTTCCTTGTCAGTAAACGCATTTTCATATATTTCTTCATGAATGAACAATCTCAGATCGCTGTCTTCCCAGTTCACATCGACCGCTTCAAAATTGTATTCTTCGGCCAGTTTTTTCTCGATAACCACCGTGGCATCCCGGTGCATCCGCATGAAGGTGCAGGGGCAGTGGGGATCGATTTTGTCCATCATCAGGAGCTTCGTCGCTGCTTCCTGCTTGTTGCCGTTGATGATCATCAGCAGGCGCTTGGCCCGCATGATATTGCCCATGCCCATGGTCACTGCATGAGTCGGGACATCTTCCTTCTTCGCGAAGAAGCGCTTGTTGGCCTCAATGGTGCTGTCCTCCAGTGTTTCCTCATGCGCTCCGTCATACAGGGTATCCCCGGGCTCGTTGAATCCGAGGTGTCCGTCAGGCCCGACGCCCAGAACCTGGATATCGATGTCCGTCCGGTCCAGCACGGCGTTGAATTCCTTCAGGTTCTCGGCTACGTCGCCCGTGCCCTTCGCCACATAGGTGTTTTCCTTTTTAATGTTAATATGGTCGAACAGGTTGGTGTTCATGAAGTAGCGGTAGCTCTGGTCATGCGTCCCGTCCAGGCCTACATATTCGTCCAGATTCACGCTGTGCACCTTGCTGAAGTCCAGTCCTTCTTCCCTGCAGCGCCGTGCCAGCTCCTGATACATGCCCACCGGGCTGGACCCGGTCGCCAGGCCCAGGGTGCACTCGGGATTGTCCCGGACAATCTGCTCGATGATGTCTGCCGCCTTCCGGGCACCGTCTTCATAGTTCTCCGCGATGATTACCTTCATTTTCTTTCCTCTCCTTTTTTTATTCCTCGTCTTTGCGCTTGACAACCACTTTCCCGCTGTTCTTCCAGATGCATCCTTCCGGAACCGTGCCCCGGACGCAGCTCGTCGGGTAAATATTGCTGTCCCGTCCGACAATGGTTCCGGGATTCAGCACGCTGTTGCAGCCGACCTCGACCCGGTCTCCCAGCATGGCGCCGATTTTCTTCAGCCCGGTCTCAATCCTCTCATCGCCGCATTTGACGACGATCAGCTTCTTGTCACTTTTGACATTGGAGGTAATGCTCCCGGCGCCCATATGGCTCCTGTATCCGAGGATGCTGTCTCCCACGTAGTTGTAATGCGGAACCTGCACGTTATCGAACAGGATCACGTTCTTCAGCTCCGTACTGTTGCCGACCACGCAGTGATCCCCCACCAGCGCGCTGCCCCGGATAAAGGCCCCGGGCCGGACCTCGGTTTCGTGACCGATAATGCAGGGACCGGCGATGTAGTTATTCGGGTAGATTTTCGCATCCTTCGCAATCCAGACTTGCTCGCTGACCTCATCGAATTCATCCTTCGGAAGGCTCTCGCCAGTCTGGATGATAAACTCCTTGATCTGGCTCAGCGCCTCCCAGGGATATTCGGTCTTTTCCAGCAGTTCCGCTGCTCGGGTATGGCTCAGATCGTACAGATCCTTCGTTTTCAGCATCACTTTTTCACCTCGATCAGATGTCCGCTCTTCTCCATGGCATGAATGATTTCATCGACGTTCTTCTCGCATTCATCGCTGGTCCCCGCCTCGGCCATCACCCGGAGTACGGGTTCCGTTCCGCTTTTCCGCAGCAGTACCCGTCCGCTGTTTCCAAGCCGTGCGGTGCATTTGCTCACCGCATCCATGACCGCCGCATCCGCCATGGTTCCGTCCTTGTCATCCACCACCACGTTTTTCAGCACCTGGGGATACATCCGGCACCCCTCAGCCAGCACGCTCAGCGGCAGCTGCGTGTCAATCATCACGCTCATCAGCATAATGGCGGTAATCAGCCCGTCTCCCGTCCGGGCCAGCTTCCGGAAGATGATATGGCCGCTTTGTTCCCCGCCGATCAGGTGATCATAGACCTTCATATTCTCATAGACATACCGGTCGCCCACTGCCGTCTTTTCATAATTGATTCCGGCGGCATCCAGGGCCTTGTACAGGCCGAAGTTGCTCATGATGGTGGTCACAACGGTATTGCTCGGCAGCTGTCCGCGGCTCTTCATGTATTTCGCGCAGATATACATAATCTTGTCGCCGTTGACTTCCTCGCCGTTCTCGTCCACCGCCAGGCAGCGATCGGCATCCCCGTCAAAGGCAAACCCCACATCCAGCTTGTTGGTCTTCACATACTGCTTCAGCTGTTCCAGATGTGTGCTCCCGCAGTGCAGGTTTTCGTTCAGCCCATCCGGGGAATTGTTGATCACATAGGTCTTGGCGCCCAGGGCGTTGAACACCGCCGGTCCGATCATCCAGCTGGAGCCGTTGGCACAGTCCAGGGCCACCTTGTGATCGTCAAATGGCTTCGTTGCCAGGTTTGCCAGATATCCGATGTACCGGTTCCGGCCGGTATAAAAGTCCACGGTACAGCCAATCTGGTCCTCGACCGCAAAGGGCAGCTCCGGAATTTTCCCGTCGATGTACTCTTCCAGCTGGTCCTGCATGGCGTCATCCATCTTCTCACCCCGGTAGTTCATCAGCTTGATCCCGTTGTCCCAGTAAGGGTTATGGCTCGCGCTGATCATCACGCCGCAGTCAAATCCTTCCGTCCGGGTGATATAGCTGACGCAGGGGGTGGTGGTCACATGCAGCAGATACGCGTCCGCCCCGCTGGCAGTAATGCCGGCAGCCAGCGCGGACTCATACATATAGGAGGACCGGCGGGTATCCTTCCCGATGACGATCCTGGCTCTGTCCCCGTGATGGTTCTTTCCGAAATACCATCCCAGGAACCGGCCTGTTTTGAACGCGTGATCCGCCGTCAGCACCACTCCGGCCTTTCCCCGGAATCCATCCGTTCCAAAGTACTTTCCCATCTTTTTCCTCCTTCAGCTCCGTTGTATCGAAGCCGGATTACCGGATCCGCAGGTATATGATGCCATGCGGATCCGCAAAACAAGACGTATTATAATGTATTAGTTTTTTCTTGTCAACAGAAGAAACAGAGCGAATACAAAATTCCGGAAAAAAGAATATAGCCCGCTGATTTACAGCGGACTGATATGGAATCCGGGCGAACCTCCGGCAACCGCCGGTGGCGGATGCCTTGCCGGAGGTGAGGCCAATCGAAACCGAGGAAGCTCCCCTTTGGGGAGTTCCGACGATTGAGATTGCGGCTGCCAGCTAATGAAATACCGTCCGCTGTTTATAGCGGACGGTTATGGAATCCGGGCGAAGCTCCGTCTACCGCCGGTGGCGGATGCCTTGCCGGAGGTGAGGTCAATCGAAACCGAGGAAGCTCCCCTGTGGGGAGTTCCAATGCCAGCGTTGCAGATTTCATACAGCCAGTGCACACCGTACAGAGCCAGTCCGGCATAGACAACCTCGTAATTCTTTTTATGAATCTCTGTCCAATAAACGT
>JAFRGU010000035.1 GCA_017433675.1 Clostridia bacterium | reverse complement strand
TATCTGTCCGACGTGATGCCAGAAAGCCAGACGGATTTCACCGGCAATGTCCCCGGTCAGGGGATTCACCTGGAAATCCGAAAACTCCACAGGCTCCAGAAAATCTCCCTGCCGAAGCTCCTCCGCACCTTCACGGCCGCCAGCGACCTTCCAGTTGGAGGGCTGGAAGGAATGGGAGAGCCCCAGATACTGGCTGAACTGGCGGGAGCCCAGGAACGCTTCAGCTACATTGTCCCGGATCTGAATGGTTTCCCGGATGGGCGCGCCTTCGGCGTCGAAGGCAAAATTCCGGGAGCTGTTCGGCAGGGCGGGTACGGCAGTCAGGGTCACCCGGTCCGCCTCCGGATCCGCTTCGGCCACAGGCCGGCCGGCTTCCCAGTCGCTGTATCTCATATACTTATAGGCGGCGTTCATCCGGTTTGCGTACCAGCTGTAGATTTCCAGGGCGGCATCCGTGGAGAAAACCACGTCCGCCTGCCCCAGCGCCGGAGTCGGCGACGCTTCCAGCCGGGCCTTTCCGAAGGCAAGCACCTCTCCCAGATCCTGCCGCAGCCGGTCCGCGTCGCAGGAGCCGGAGGTATACATCCGGTAAAGCTCGATTTCGTGCCCGTCCTTCCGGGCATTCACCACCGCCTCCACCATGGAGGAGGGATATTCGGACCGGACGTCCACGCCCTCGCTGTTCACGAAATGCTTCCGGATCCCGGACACGAAAATTTCCACGGAGTTCAGGTCTTCCGTTTCGGTTTCCTGGACGCCCTTCAGTGCAGCCAGGAAGGCTTCCGAAATGCCTTTCAGGGAGAACGCTGCCCCGCCCGGTGCGGCCTCGGCGGCGGCATCCGCGGGGGAATGCAGCGTGTAGGCGGGATTCTTCACCAGGCTGGCTGCCAGCAGCAGCTGATCCACCAGGCGGTGAATCTCCGCTGCATCCGCCGTGGGCGGAATTTCGCCGGAGGCGGAACCCAGGAAGGTGCCGTCCTCGCTTTTCCGGTAGACCTTGACCGTATATTCCTCCAGGTTCTTCACCCGGTTCTGGTCCAGGGCATGGCGAATGAAATAAAACTCCCAGCCTTCGGTCATGGTTTCAGTGACCTCCCAGGCATCCGCCGGAGAGTTTTTCAGTACATCAATAATTTGGGTGAGCATCGGAATTCTATATCCTCACTTTCCGCAGTCTTCTCCCGGCCGGTCCGGGACAGCAGGTCTTATCCCAGCCTTGCCTTTGCTTTCAGATACGGGCCGCCGTCAGCAACCTTGACCCATTCCTTATGGCCTTTGCCGCAGCCGCCGTTGCCGAAAACCTCACGGTCGGAGGATACCATGGAAACGGAGCCCAGCAGATCCGGCACATAGCCGGTCAGCACCACGGGGGCGACCACTTTCCCGGTCAGTTTGCCGTCCAGGATTTCGTATCCCTTCTCCACGATGCACTGGATCCCCCAGTGTTTGGGATCCTCCATGCCGGAATGCATCCCCTTGAGCAGATACCCGTGCCGGATGGAGGCAATCATGTCCTCCAGGCTGTCCGTCCCGGAGTCGAAAAGCGTATTCGTCATGCGGGTGTAGACCTTATGGGCGTAATTCTCGCGCTTGCCGTTCCCGGTCGGCTCGGTACCCAGCCGCAGGGCGCTCAGAGCATCGCAGATGCCGGATTTCAGAATCCCGCGGTCGATTTCCGTGACGTCCCCGGCAGGGGTTCCTTCGTCATCGAAAGCGTAGGAGGTGACGTCCTCGGCGCAGAGAGCGCCTTCATGCATGGTGACGTGGTCGGAACCCACGCGCTTTCCGATGTATTCCGCGCCGAGCGCCCGGCCCTTGACAAACATATCCATCTCCACGCCGTGGCCGAAGGCTTCATGGGCGATAAGCCCGGTCACGTCCGGAGAGGTGATCACATCATACTCCCCGGGAACGACGGACTCCGCGTGCAGCAGCTCGTCCAGGCTCTTCAGCGTCCCGGGCAGCAGCCTGTCCCCCATCTCGTCAAAGAGCTCCGGGCCACTCCGGCCGGAAAGGCCGTCATAGGCCATCTCTGTCCGCCCGTCCAGCATGCCGACAGCGGCGACGGAGCCTTCCGAATACACATAGGACTGGCGCAGATCCTGATGCTCCGTCAGGAACAGCTTGCAGATATGCGTACTCTGGGCCCGGGCCGTGCAGTCCAGCAGGCTGCCGCCTTCCGCCATGCCCCGGTCGGAAACAGCGGACAGGTTTTGGATCAGGGCGGCCAGATTCTCTTCCTCCGGCAGGCGCCCGGTTTCCATTTCCACAAAGAGCTGCCGGTCCTCATCTGGGAGGATCCCCGTTTCGTAGGGCTGTACCCCCGCGGCTTTCAGCAGATCCAGCTGCTGATCCAGGCGCTGCGCGATCTCGGTACCGGTTTCTTCCGCCCGGGCGGGATCGAAAGTGTTGAAGGCCGCTTCGCTGTAAAGCCCGTCCCGGTACACCCGGACGACGGTGCCCCGTTCAGTGGTCATGGTCTCGTTCCGGACGGACTTCGCCTTCTGGCTGATGGAAACGGCAAAGCCCCGGGAATCCGTGGACAGCACGGAGACATAATCATACCGCCGGCGCAGGAGCGAAACCAGCCGCTTCAGGCCGGGAGCGATTTCCGAAAGATACGGTGAAAAGGGTGCTTTCATGGAACCTCCTCAGAAATACATGGGAAAGCCGGTGTTCCGGGAAAAAGCCGCGGATCCGGACATTCCGGTTTAATTAAGATACATGCCGGGAAAAAGCATATTGACCCCCAGCGGTATGGCGCCGAAGTCATTCGCCAGATGCTGCTGGGGAAGGCTGCGGGTCATGATCCGGGCTGTCACCTGCGTGACGCCCTCGGCGGCCATGATGGCCAGAGACCGGTGCAGGAGCGCTCTGGCCATGCCCTGGCGCCGGCTGGCAGGATCCATGTAGATGGCAACCACGTCCACTGATTCACCCTGTCCGGCCAGAATGACCTCCCCGATGAGCCCGGCGTTCCGGTACAGCCCGAGGGTCAGGAAATGCGGCATATGCATCATTCCCATCAGGGCATTCCGGTCCACATAGGTAATCTCGTTCATCTGAAGCCGGGTCAGCAGGGATTCCTGCTCCTCCCAGGTGTTGAGAGGCGTGGCGGCTACGGTGCAGCTCATGGGGATACGCCCGTCGCCGAAGGGAATCTGCAGGGAGACGATGCTGTCGCTCTCCTCGAGGTCGAATCCGTTTTCCACATAAAACGCCCGCTCCTGAAGGTCCTGCGGATTCAGGCTGGTATACAGCCGCGCCCGCAGCTGGGGGTTGACGCTCAGAAGCACACGGGCCCGGGCAATCACCGCTCCGAAGAGCAGGTAGCGGCTGCTGGCGTCCCCTTCAATGTTGAAATACATATTCACCGGGCAGTCCGGATACAGGCCGGGCTGCAGCTGATAAAGAATACAGGCGAATCCGGTCTGGGTGCCGAGATCGTCGACAGCGTAAAAAACGTCGTCGGGATTCATGTTGTTAACCGGCTGCTGGGGATGCAGAATCGTCATGATACCAGTGCCCTTCCTCGGTCGGGAACCCGTACGCGGAGTGCCCGGAATAATTCCCGATCATTATAGGATTAAGCGAAGGAAATGTCAAAAATCAGAGGGGGGTCCCCGTTGCAAAGCACTGCGCCGGCCGTCATCAGGCGGCCGGCGCAGCACGTGGGATCGGATCCTGTTTACCTGTTCCGCTTCTGGGCGGCAAGCCAGTCCATCAGCGTGACCTCCCGTCCCTCCCAGACAACAGGCTTTCCGTCATAGTCCGCTTTGCAGTCATCGTTCAGCATCGGGATCCAGGAAAAGTGCCCCATATATTCCCAGGGCTCGCCCTTTTCGTTCCGGAACAGCCCGTGCATGTCCACGATTTTGTCCCAGAAGGTAAAGTGGCAGTTCTTCGCCCCCGCGGCCATCAGCCGCCTGTACGTGGGCACCACGTAGTCCTCCGGTTTCACCACCGGATCGTTCTTTGCGTGAGTAAACCAGATCGGGATTTCCTTCAGATGCCGGATATCCTCCTCGGAAATCCGCTTGTCCAGCATCGCCTCGCAGATCGGGAAGGCGGCTGCAAAGAAATCCGGATAGCTCATCAGCATCCGCATGGTCATAAAGCCGCCGTTGGAATCCCCGCCGACATACACCCGGTCCGGATCAATCACAGCCGGGAACCGCGCGATGAATTCATCAATCAGGGCCTTCAGTGCCGCGGTATACTTGGATTTTCCGGAATCCCCGTATTTTCCGCTCCCGTCGTCCAGCCACATCGTGTCGCACTGGGGCACCAGGACAAACGCGCCCCCGAATTTCGCCTGCACCCAGTCTTCGGTCAGCTCGGTTACCTTGTTGCCGCTCCAGGCGATGGGCAGATCCTGCCCGCCTTCTCCGGCACCGTGCAGGAAGATGATCAGGGCTTTTTTTCCGTCCAGGCGTTTCGGGACGAAATATCCGTACCGGAGGGGCAGGTCCGGATGGCTGGAGATGCCGGTCAGGAAACGTGCCGCCTGTGGATTGAATTCTCCGGCAGGCATATCGAACACCAGCCCGTCCATCGCGTCGTCCCCCTCGCCGAGGGGCGCGGTCAGGGTAATCCGGTAATTCCGGACCGTGTAGGATTCATGTCCGTTGATGTTCTTAAAATCAGCCGCCAGCGCGGAGCAGCATTTCCAGATGGGTCCGTACGGCATTTCAAGCGCCACAAAGCGGCTCTTTCCGGTGACGGCGTTGCCGTGCAGGTCGGAGGGATACGCTGCTGTCACCGGCCGGTATCCCCGGCTGGGAATAAACTGATCCCGTTCGATGAAGCTCTTCGGCAGCTCCACGATCCGCCCGTCCTTCCCCAGAACCTCCACATATACGGAGAAGGCCTCCGGCTTCAGTTCCTCCGCCGCGGTTTCCCGGGGCATGCAAAGCACCAGTTTCGTCACATAAGGCCCGAAATCCGTCACCTGGATGACCTGATAATACAGATTTCCCATTTGTCGCATCCTTTCTTTTGCCCGAAGGAGGTCCGGAGGGCGATCGGAAAGCCCTCCGGTCTCTTTCATCTTAACTCTTTTTAGCTCCCACTGACGGGTTCAGGCCGAAGGAGGTCCGGAGGGCGATCGGAAAGCCCTCCGGTTCCCCTCAGCCTTTCTCCAGTGCTTCCCAAAGTCCGTTCAGATAAGCCGCTCCCAGCGCCCGGTCATACAGTCCGTATCCGGGCCGTCCTTCCTCATCCCAGATCATACGCCCGTGATCCGGCCGGATATACGTATCCGGGCAGGTTTCGTGAATCGCCTTCATGATCTCATAAAGATCCAGATCCCCCGTGGAGCTGAGGTGCGCCGCCTCCCGGAAATGGTGATATCCCAGATATTTCACATTCCGCACATGCATCGCGCCGATCCGGTTCATCTTCCCGAAGTGCCGGATAATCGCGGGAATATCGTTCTCGGGATTGGATCCCAGGGATCCGGTGCACAGGCAGAGGGTATTGGCCGGGCTGTCATGCAGGCCCACCATGATGTCGAAATCCGCCTGGCTGTGGGTAATCCTCGGCAAGCCGAAAATCGGCCATGCCGGATCATCCGGATGGCAGGCCATGCGCACGCCGGTCTCCTCGCACACCGGGATCACCGCATCCAGGAAATACTTGAAGTTCTTCCGAAGGTCGTCCGGCCCGATGTTTTCATATTGCTTCAGGGTCTTTTCCAGCAGTGCCAGCCGTTCCGGTTCCCATCCGGGCAGGGTAAAGCCCTTGGAGTCCTCCGCCGTCTTTCGTACGATCTCCAGGGGACCCATCGCGCCGAGGTCCTTCTCGTCGAAATACAGGGAATTGCTCCCGTCCTCGGGGATCACCCGGGCCAGATCCGTCCGCAGCCAGTCGAACACCGGCATGAAGTTGTAGATAATCACCTTCACCCCGTGCTTCGCCAGCATCCGGATCGTGGAAATATAGTTGGCAATGTATTCCTCCCGGGTGGGAAGACCCATCTTGATATCCTCATGGACGTTGACGGATTCAATGACCTCGATTTCCAGTCCGGCGTCGTTGACCTCCTTCTTCAGCGCTGCGAATTCCTCCTCCGGCCAGTCCGCACCGGCGGGCTTGTCCAGCAGGCCCATCAGTCCCGTCATACCGGGAATCTGTTTGACATACTTCAGCGGAATGGGATCAATCTGGCTGCCATACCAGCGAAAAGTCATTTTCATATTGCGGGATTCTCCTTTCTGCTCCTGCCTGGTCGTTCTGTGAAATGGAATGCCTTCTGTTTCTATTCGGTTTATCCTGTTTGAATTCCTGCCCGGGCGGGTTTTCTTCGGGGAAAAAACGCGCCTGTCCTTCCCTTTGCGGCTCGTTCCCCCTTGTTCATTTCAGGCGAATCGTATATAATGACGGTGTTGAATGATTCAGTCTGTTCCCCCTCGGAATATCCGTTATGCAGGAGGCCAGTCATGTCAGGATCAAAGAAAAAAACCGGCGGCATTTCCATTCATGTGATTCATATAGCGATGATCCTCTGTGCGGTGGTAATTATTGTGCTTCTGCTGCTTTCCACTGTCCAGACCTCGAATGTGTTTTCCGCCCTTTCCCGGGAAACCGGGAATTATCTCACCCGCCAGAAAGCTGCCCACGATCTGATGGAAGCTTCGGATTATCTGACCGAGATGGTTCAGCGCTTCACGCTGGAAGGCGACACCGTGTATCTGGATAATTATTTTGATGAAGCGTTTGTTTCCAAGCGCCGGGAGGCGGCCATCCTCTCCATGTCGGAAAACAATGCGGAGTCGTCGCTGGTGCAGCAGCTGCAGGAAGCCATGGATGAGTCTCAGACCCTGATGTACCGGGAATACTATGCCATGAAGCTGCTCATCGATGCGCGGGAGATCCGGGACTATCCGGAAACGCTCCGGGCCATCGAGCTGAAGGAGGAGGATATCTTCCTCTCTCCCGAAGCAAAAACGGATCTGGCGCAAAGGATGGTCATGGGCAGCGAATATTATGCCAGCAAGGAAATTATCCGCACGAAGCTGAAGACAGCGCTCGATAACCTGGATGACCAGATGGCCCGCGCCCGGCAGGAAACGTCCGGTCAGATGGTGCAGGAGCTCTCCGTGGTCCGTGCGGTGGTCATTGTGCTGGTGCTGGTGCTGGTGCTGCTCATCGTGCTGACCGCGCGCCTGAGCACCCTCCCGCTTCTTCGCGCGGTGGACAGTGTCCGGCAGCAGAAAGAGATTCCGGCTGCCGGCTCAAAGGAATTCCGGCTTCTGGCGGAAAGCTATAATGAGCTGGCGCGTTCCTGCCGTTCGGAGAACAAAACCTGACCGATGAGTCCGGATCCTTTCGGGACCCGGTCGTGAGGAAATGGACATGAAAATGCTGAAAAAAGCGCTGGCAGTGCTGGTTTTTCTGCCGGTGCTCCTGCTGTCCGCAGGTGGTCCTTGCTGCTGCCCCGCGGCGGCGGAAGGGAACGCCTGGTATGTGGAAAACGAATGGAACTATGTTTCGGATTCCATGGATGTCTCGGGGGGAATTCCGGAAGATGCCTCCGGGGTACTGGCCCGTATTGAGCGGAACGGGGTGCTGCGGGTGGCGACGGTCGCCTCCCTGGTTCCGCGGGTGTTCCGGGATCCGGAGAATCCGGATCAGTTTGCCGGGTCGGATATCCGCCTGGCCCGCTGTATTGCGGACCGGATGGGCGTCGCCCTGAAAATCGTTCCCCTGGACGAAACCCAGCTGCTCCCCTCCCTTCTGGAGGATCAGTGCGATCTGGCGATCGCCGCCCTTTCCTATACGCCTGCCCGCGCGCTGTCCTATACCATGTCCAAAGCGTATTATTATCCGGCGGATCCGATGCCCGTCGGCCTGATTATCCGGGAAGAAAGCAGAGATCAGATTACCTCCCTGGCCGATCTGGAGGACCGGATTCTGGCCGCCCGGAGCAACTCGCTGCCGGAGATACTGGGCGCCATGCAGGTCGCTGATTACCGGGAATACCGGCGTCTCTCCCCCCAGGGGGTCTATGAGGCCGTCTCCCGGGGCGAGGCGGATGCCGGCCTGGTCCTGGTCAGTTCGGCAGAAACGTATATGCGCATGCATCCGGACTGCGGTCTTTGCCTGGTGGAGGGCCTGAACATCTCTCCGGAGCGGGCGGTCATGGGAGACCGGGTCGCCGCAAAGAAAGGGGAAGCTCAGCTGATTTATTTCGTCAACGGAGTCATTGACGGCCTCCTTGCCGCCGATGCCTATGAGGACTGGCTGGAGGAAGCCCGGGAGCTGGCTGAGGATCTGAGGGAGGAGGAATATGATTGAATAGGAAACATTTCAGTCCCTTCCTGTTCTCGCTGCAGATCCTGCTCTTCCTGCTCCTCAACTGGGGCGGGGATCAGGTGGTCTCCCGGCTGAACTGGCCGCTCTGGCTGGACTCGGTGGGAACGGTTCTCTGCGCTTATCTTTACGGCCCCTTCTGCGGCGCGGTCACCGGCATGGCCTCGAATCTCCTGGGTCATATTCTCTATGGCATTCCCTGGTATTACGCGCTGGTCAGCCTTCTGATCGCGCTCATCGTGGGCGTCGCCGCCCGCCAGCGCCGGCTGGATTCCCTGCTCGGCACGCTGACCGTCAGTGCCATGCTGGCCTTCTCCGTCCAGGTCGCTGCTTATCCGATCAATTTTCTGCTGAACGGGATGTCCACCGGCAACACCTGGGGAGACGCTGTCATCGGTTTCTTCGGCGAGCGGGGGCTCCCCCGCCCCGTCGGGCTCTTTCTGGGGGAGCTCTATGTCGAGCTGCTGGATAAGCTGGTCATCCTCGTGGCACTCTTCCTCGTGATCCGCGCGGTTCACGGGATTCGGGACCGCGCCCGCTCCGTCTGGGAAAAGCGCTGGAACCGGGAAAAGCACCTGGAGGAGAACCCGTCCGTCCGGGTGCCGGTCCTGCTGGCTGCCGCCGGGCTGGGCCTGTTCCCGCTCCTGCTCCCCGTTCTTCCGTCCGGCGGCGCCGCCCGCGCGGAGGCGGCCGGAAACAGCGCCCCGGTGAATTACAACGATTATGTTCAGACCGTATACTCCTCCTCGAACGGGCTTCCCTGCGGCGAGGCGAATGATATTGCCATGACGGGGGACGGCATTCTCTGGATCGGGACGTACGCGGGGCTGTACCGGTATAACGGCCGGGAGTTCCGCTGGATGGATTCCTTTGATTCCGTCCGGAATGTGAACTGCCTGTACGTGGATGAGGAAGGGCGTCTGTGGATCGGCACGAATGATAACGGCCTCTCAATCATGATCGGGGATCAGATTGTCAACGTCATCGACCAGGACCGGGGCCTGCCCGCCAACGCGGTAAAGTCCATCATCCGGAGCGCCGACGGATATTATTATATCGGCACCACCGGCTCCATGCAGGTCATGACCCTCAGCGGCGGCCTCCGCCAGCTTTGTGTCCTTCCCGAAGTCACTTACGCGGATCATGTGGCCGCGGACGGCGCAGGCCACGTGGCCGCCGTCTCCAGCGACGGCACCCTGTTCCTCCTGCGTCAGGGTCAGATCCTTTCCTCCCGGAAGCTGCCCGCTTCCGGTCCGACGTTCAGGTCCTGCGTCTTTGATCCGTCCGGCGACCTGCTGGCCGCCACCACGGGCAATGAAATCTGCCGTTTCAGGATCACTGATGAGTGCTTCGATCTCCGGGAGGTAAAGGAATGCCCCGGCCTGCAGAATATCAAGCGCCTTAACTTCCTTGAAAACGGGGAGCTCTTTATCTGTGCGGATAACGGAATTGCATATGTGAACCGTGCCGGTGTCTATGAGCCGATAAACACCAATTCCTTTAATAATTCCATTGATAATATGCTCGTGGATTATCAGGGGAATCTGTGGTTCACCTCTTCCCGTCTGGGTCTGCTGCGCCTGGCTCCTTCGGATTTCCGGGATATTTATACCACCGTCGGCATGCCCTCCCGGGTCGTAAACACGGTAGTGGAATGGAATGGCGTCTGTTATTTCGGCACGGATAAGGGGATGGACGCCGTAGACGCTCTGGGCAGGCAGCAGATCCGGAATGCAGTCACGGATCGCTTTTCCGGCATCCGGATCCGCTGCATGATTGTGGACCGGGAAAATCATCTCTGGGTCTGTACCTACGGCAGCGGCCTGGTGGAGCTCACCCCGTCCGGGGAGGAATTCCTGTACAATTCGGAAAACGGCGCCTTCGGCAACCGCGCCCGGGTCGTGAAGCAGCTTTCCGACGGCTCGGTTCTCGCCGCCGGGGATACCGGTCTCTCCCTGATTCGGGATCATCAGGTGGAGTACACCATTGACCGGTCCGATCGGCATATCAGTTCCATGGTTCTGACCATTACGGAAATGCCGGACGGCTCCATCCTCGTGGGTACGGACGGCAACGGTCTCGCCATTGTCCGTGGCCGGGATGTCCTTCGGATGCTGACCCGTGCGGATGGGCTTTCCAGCGAGGTGATTCTCCGCACCGTTCCGGATCCCAGGGGCGGCGGCGTCTTTGTGGTCACCAGCAACGGCCTTTGCTATCTGGATGCGGATGAAACCATCCGCCGGCTGGATAACTTTCCGTATTACAATAATTATGATATCTGGATCCGGGACGGAGAGGAGCTCTTCGTTCTCTCCAGCGCGGGCATCTATGTCGTGGACCGGGCCAGCCTGCTTTCCGGCCGCGCGGATCTGTCCGTGGATCTCCTGAACGATCGCCGGGGGCTCACCGCCGGCCTGACTGCCAATGCCTGGACCTGGTTCAGTGAGACGGGCGGGGATCTGTATCTCCCCTGTGATACCGGCGTTTTCGTGCTCAATCCGGACCGCCTCGCTTTCGGAACGCAGATCTATCGGATGAACGTCGCCGGTTACCGGACGGACGGGGCATTCCATCGCCTTGAACAGAACAGCGTCGCATCCATTCCCCGAAGCTGCAGCCGTCTGGAGATTCTTCCGGAAGTGATTAATTATTCCATCCAGGATCCCTACGTGGGGTTTATGCTGGAAGGCTTTGATTCTTCCTGGACGATCCTCCCGCAGGACAGCCTGTCTTCCATTGTCTATACCAACCTACCCACTGGAAATTTCACCTTCCGCCTTGCGGCTTTTGATAACAGCCAGTCAAATATCCTCGCCGAGCGCACTTATTCCTTCTCGAAGCGGAAGGAGATGTACGACAGCGGCTGGTTTATCTTCTATCTCCTCTTTGTGCCGATGTTTACCGTCTTCTGGGTCACCTGGCTCCTGCTGAAGCGCCGCGAACGGAAAATGCAGGCCCAGCTGGCTGAGGCGGAGCGGAATGTGGAGATGGGCCGTCAGACAGTGATGGCCATCGCCAACGCCGTGGACGCGAAGGATCCCCGCACCAGTGAGCACAGCCGGCGCGTCGCCCTGTATTCCCGTCAGATCGCCGAGGCCTGCGGCCTGGATCCGGAAACCTGCCGGAATATCGAGTGGACCGCCCGCATGCATGATATCGGAAAAATCGGCGTCCGGGATGCGGTCCTGAACAAGGCCGGCCGGCTCACGGATGAGGAGTATGGCGAAATGAAAGCCCATACGACCCGCGGAGCAAAGATTCTGGAAAATTTCACCCTTGTGTCAAACGTCATTGAGGGCGCGAAATACCATCACGAGCGCTATGACGGCAAGGGCTATCCGAAGGGCCTGAAAGGCGAGGAAATCCCGCTTTCTGCCCGGATCATCGGGGTGGCCGACGCCTTTGATGCCATGACTGCGAATCGTGTTTACCGGAAGCAGCTGGATTTCGGCTATGTTCTGGGCGAACTGGAGCGGGGAAAGGGCACCCAGTTTGATCCCCGGTTTGTGGAGATCCTCCTGCAGCTGATCCGGGAAGGCCAAATCAATCTGAACGAGATCTATCATGTTTCTCCGGAGGATGCCCTGAAGGCCATGAATCAATCCCCGGGCAGCGCCGCGATGTCCTCCGCCGAAGCGGAAGCCAGGGCGAGAGCCGCCGCGGAAGAAGACGCGAAAGCCGGTAAAACCGCCGCGGCGTTTGTTCCGCCCTCCGGAGATGCTCCGGCGCAGGCCGGTCCGGCAGACCGGAAAAAGCCGGAAAGCCCGGAAAAAACGGAAAAATCTGAAAAACCGGATCAGGGAGGTGCGGGGTCATGAAGCGGGCCGTCTGGACGATACTGATCTGTGCTGCGGTGCTGCTGATTGCCGCGCTTGCCACGGGGTACTGGGCCCGGGTTCCGGACAGCGGAACCCTCCGGGTCGGCTTTCTGTATTCTGAAGATGAGTCAACGCCTTATACCGCCAACTTTGTCCAGGCGCAGCGTCTTCTGGAGGAAACCTATGGAAACCGGGTGGAAGTCCACTTCTGCTCCAACGTTCTCTCCCGGGATGCGGAACGTCCCCTCCGGGATCTGGTGCGGGCCGGCTGCCGGATCATCTTTATCAATATGGATTCGGACATACCCATTACAGTGGCCCGGGATGAGCCTGATGTTTCCTTCTGCCAGGTCTCCCTCCCGGATGTCAGCATTGAAGGCGCCCCGGAAAACTATCATACCTTCAACGGAGAAATCTGTCAGGCCCGCTATGTTTCCGGGGTGGTGGCCGGTCTGAAGCTCCGTCAGCTCCTGGATGAAGGCACCCTTCGTCCGGATCAGGCGCTTGTAGGCTTTGTCGGTGCCAATGCTTCCGCGGAGGTCATCTCCGGCTATACCGCTTTTCTCCTGGGCATCCGCTCCGTGGCGCCGGAGGCGGTCATGCGCGTACGCTATACTGGTTCCTGGGGCAATTATACGGCCGAAAAGGAAGCGACCCGCCGCCTCATTGAAGCGGGCTGTGTCATCATCGCTCAGCATGTGAATACTTCTGCCTCCGCTGCGGCCTGCGAGGAAGCGGTTGCCGCCGGCCGGCAGGTTTATCACGTCGGTTATCACCAGAGCATGATGGACATCGCCCCCTCCTGCGCCCTCGTAAGTCTCCGGACCAACTGGGCGCCCTATATGCTTCAGGCAGTCCAGGCAGTTCTGGATGGAAAAACCATCGAGCAGGCTGTAACCGCCCACGCGCATGGCCGGGATCTCAGTGCCGGCTTTGAGGCCGGCTGGGTAGAACTGCTGGAGCTGAACCGTTTCCTGGCCGCAGAAGGCACGGAGGCCCGTGTCGCCCGGGAAATTGAAGACATGAAAAAAGGCCGGACGAAAATCTTCGCCGGCCCTTACACGGGTGTCAATCCCCGAAATGCGGGGGATGTCATCGACCTCTCCGATGGCTTTGCGGAAAACCAGAATTCCTCGAATCCGTCCTTCTGCTATGTCCTGAAGGACATTATCACGGTTGAAAACTGATTCCTTTTCTCCCCGCCACGCTGTAAAGCAGAGAGCATGTCCCCGAAAGAGGGCCATGCTCTCTTTTGCTGTGAATCAGGTATACGTCGGCAGCCAGCCTGCATGGGCATCAATCAGCTCGTCACACATGGCGACAATGCTGTCGATGGGCAGCTCTGCGGCGGTGTGGGGATCCATCATGACCGCCTGATAGATATAGTCCTTCTTCAGGGTTCGGGCTGCCTCGATCGTCAGCAGCTGTACGTTGATGTTGGTCCGGTTCAGTGCGGCACACTGTTCGGGCAGGTTTCCGATGTAAGTCGGCTGGATACCGCTTTTGTCCACCAGGCACGGCACCTCGACGCAGGCATTGGACGGCAGGTTGGTAATCAGCCCATGGTTCAGGACATTGCCGCCGATCTTCGTGGCCTTGTTGGTTTCCATGGCTTCCATGATATAGCTGGCATATTCGCGGCTGCGCTTGTGGACCAGGTTCGGATTCTTCGTCAGCTCATGGCCGCGCTCCTTCCAGTCCGCAATCTGACGGATGCACCGGCGCGGATACTCGTCCAGCGGAATGTTGAAACGGTCGATCAGCTCCGGATACCGGTCGTGGATGAACCAGGGGGTATACTCCGCGTTATGCTCACTGGACTCCGTAATGTAATAGCCAAAGCGGCGCATCAGCTCCAGCCGCACCATGTCGCCGTGCTTGCCGGTGGTTTTATACCGGTCGTACTCCTCCCGGATACGCTTCTTCCATTCCTCAGACACTTCTTCCCCGCCCGACAGCTGGGCCAGCCGCTCCTCGAAGGTGCCGATATCCAGTTTGCCCTCATTGTAGAGCAGTGCCCGCCGCTTGATTTCCGGATACAGGTCCACACCGTCCTTCGTGCATTCCAGCAGCCACGCCTGATGGTTGATTCCGGCAATCTTCCATTGCACAGTATCGTCATAGGGCATGCCCAGTTCCTTCAGCACCGTGCTCGCGCAGACCTGCACACTGTGGCAGAGGCCGACCGTCTTCACATTCGTCATGGTCAGCATGGCGCCGGTCAGCATGGCCATGGGATTCGTATAATTCAGGAACCACGCATCCGGGCAGACTTCCTCGATGTCCTTTGCAAAATCCAGCATCACCGGGATCGTTCGCAGCGCCCGGAAGACGCCGCCTACGCCAAGAGTATCTGCGATGGTCTGGCGCAGTCCGTATTTCTTGGGGATCTCAAAGTCCGTGATCGTGCAGGGGTCGTATCCGCCGACCTGGATCGCATTCACAACATAGTTTGCACCGCGCAGGGCGTCCTTGCGGTTTTCCACACCCAGATATTTCTCGATCTTCGCCTTGCTTCCGTTATTCCGGTTGATGGCTTCCAGCATCATGGCGGATTCTTCGAGACGGGTGGCGTCGATATCATACAGGGCGATGACGCTTTCCTCCAGAGCGGGGGTCATCATGCTGTCACCCAGCACATTCTTGGCAAATACCGTACTTCCGGCGCCCATAAAGGTGATTTTCGGCATAGGCAGTCTCCTTTCAGTTGGTCTGTTTTCAGAACAGCCATGTTTTCGTCCGGTCTTCCCTGCGGAAAGATTCATTGCAGAAGATTATTCCTTCTTATGGCGCTCTTCGCGCTCCTTGCGCTCGGCGGCCACCTCCTCCGCGGTCTTGACGCGCTGCCGCACAGCTCCCCGGTAGCCTTCGTTGGTAGGAATCAGATTGCCCTTCGCGAAGCGCTCCTTCGCCGCGGCGATGGCCTCCTTATACTGCGGGAGCCACTGCTCCTGGGCGATCAGCATCTCATCCACCATCTGCCAGACTTCCGGCGGATTGCAGACGGCGCCTGTCAGCGGATCCATGAGGGCGGCCTGCTTCAGCAGCTCCGCGTCGCCGTGCACGCCGGCCTCAACAGCCAGGCGCTGCACCCAGGCGCTCTGGCTGCACACCGCGGCGCAGCCCAGCGGCAAATCCCCGACCTTGGGAACGGAAATGCCGTTTCCGTCCGCATAGCACGGGACTTCCACAATGCATTCATCCGGCAGGTTTGAGATGGCGCCATTGTTCATGACATTAAAATGCCCGCGGTAGGTGCGGCCGGTTTCCAGCGCTTCGATGATATAGCTGCCGTGCTCGCTGCTGCGCTCTCCTTTGTCATAATCCCGGGGCGGCTCCGCCATCAGCTTCGGGAATTCGGTTTCGAACCAGTTGCGGTTCTCCCGGGTTTCCCGCAGGTAGCCGCCGGTTTCGCCGTTGATCCAGCTGGAAAGATCGATCCACTTTTCGATTTCCTGAGGGCGTTTGCGGTACCAGCTCACATATTCGGAGAGGTGGCCGTTGGACTCCGTGGAGTAGTAGCCGAACCGGCGGAGTACATCGATCCGGACTTTTTCCGTGTTTTTATAGGTTTCATGGTTCTCGAAGCCTTCCAGCAGCTTCCCGATCATTTCCTCGCCCTTGTGCTTCACGGATATATACCAGGTCTGATGGTTCAGGCCGGCGCAGATGACGTCCAGTTCTTTCCGGTCCTTCACACCCAGCACATCCGCAATCTGCATTTCGCCGTGGATTTCACCGTGGCACAGGCCGATGGTCCGCACGCCGCCGTATTTGATGCAGGCCCAGGTCAGCATGGCCATGGGGTTCGAGTAGTTCAGCAGCAGGGCGTTCGGCTCCGCCACCTCCCGGATGTCCTTGCAGAAATCCAGCAGAGCCGCAATGCCGCGCTGGCCGTACATGATGCCCCCGATGCACAGCGTGTCGCCGACGCACTGGTCCACGCCGTATTTCAGAGGGATTTCAATGTCCGTCTCGAAACCTTCCAGCCCGCCCACGCGGACGCAGTTCACGATATAGCGCGCCCCCTTCAGGGCTTCCCGCCGGTCCGTCGTCGCGTGGATCCTTGTTGGAATGC
>JAFRGU010000258.1 GCA_017433675.1 Clostridia bacterium | reverse complement strand
GGCTACACCAATTTTGAAAAAATCCGGAGAAGGGTTTTTTACAAGTTGATTAGTTATCAGAAGAATCAGGCATTATTGGAAACCGTGCCTTTCATGAAAGTACTTGATCTCGCGACATTCCCAGCACTTCGGGCTTCGGCGCGTCCGTCCGCACCCACTCCATCTTCGTGAACTGCACGATCACGTTTGTGAAGGGAATGCTCTCTTCCTGCATCTTGTCCTTCCACTGCAGCGTCTTGTATTCATGTGTATCCCGCAGGCTTTCACTCGTGTAGTCCATCATCTCGCGGGTATAGACTTCCTCATCCTCATCCCACCAGATGTAACTGTTGTAGCACTGCAGTTTGCCCGCCGCCCAGTGTACATAGATCTCTTCCGCATCATCGTCCCAGTCCGGCTCGCTGTCCGTGAACTGCCAGGTATGATTCGCCGCCTGGAAATCGGGCAGAATCAGGCTGCTTACAGCCGCCGCGTCCGCAGTCTTATCATGGGGCTTCGTCAGCTGCATGTTCATTCCCGGCCATTCCTTGCTCCGCATGCTGCCAAAGTATTGCTTCCACGGTCTGCTGATGCCGACCGTCCCCAGGAACAGCAGACCCGCGCCCTCGACAACTTTGCCATCTGCGTCATAAACATAGCCCTTTTTGTCTGCCCCAGTGCTCTTGAACGCCTCTGGCACGTTGGTTTCCGTATATTCCTGCTGGCCATAGAAAATGAATCCGCAATCCCATTCTTCCCGCAGCCACGCGTGGAAAAGCCGGGCGCTCCGCAGCGGCCCCACAGCGTTGGGGATCAGATCGCTGAAAACATAGGTCAGCCGGGTATCCCCCTGCTTGTACAGCGGAGCCTCATAGATCACGTCCGTATACTGCGCGCCCCAGGGAGCCCTTTTCCCGGTAAATTTTCCGTTGCTGTCGTATCCGATGCCGCCCTCCGCATTGTCGATCTGGACCAGCATGGGCATGTAGCGCCCTGTCAGGGCCAATCCGGCAAATCCGGTCTCAGGCGCCTTTTTCGCCACTTCGCTCAGAACCAGTCCTGTTGTTGGGGAAATCCGCACATCTTCCCATACATTGGGCTCCGCCTTGGGGGGATTGATGCCACGGTTTTCTCCGCCATTGATGACAATATCCGCCATCGCGCTGCTTCCCAGCATCATCAGGCAGATCAGAAGGCTCGCCAGTCTCTTCATTCTTTTTGTTCCATCCTTTCCCTTACTCTCCCATTACAGAGAAAACAAATCTGTGAAAAACATTCCACTTAATATTTTACAATTTCTTTACGTTTTTGTCAACAACCTCTTGCGTTTTTAATTGCACTTTTAAATCCCGTCCTTTTCTGTTATACTCCCCCTGTGCTTTGCACAAAACCTTCCAAAGGAGTCCTCCATTTTGCATTATATCGTCCTGGACCTGGAGTGGAATCAGCCTATCTCATGGCAGAGTGCGCCCTATCGCAAGGTAGGCGACCGTCTTATCTTTGAAATGATTCAGATCGGAGCTGTCAAGCTCGCCGATGATCTTTCCATCCGGGATGCCCTGTCCCTCCCCATCGCGCCTACGCATTATCTCCAGATTCATCCCCGCATCCGGCGTATGACCGGCCTTGGCCCGGAGGAACTGGCCGGCGCTCCGGCCTTCCGCGAAGCTCTGGAGCAGTTTGTCCGCTGGTGCGGCGAGGATTATGTTCTCCTGACCTGGGGCTGTGATGATGTCTCCGTTCTTCGCCAGAATGTCGATTTCTTTGAATGTAATGATATTCCGCTTCCGCCGCTCTGTGATATCCAGAAGCTCTTTGCTCAGGTTCATGGCATGAAGGACCGTCCTTCTCTCCAGAAAGCCATGGAGCTGGTTGGCATCGAGGTGGATGAGCGTCTCTCCTTTCATAATGCCCGGAATGATGCCTGGTATACGGCCCTTGTCTTCCGGACGCTGCCGGATCCTTCATCCGTCCTGGACTATGCGCAGCAGCCGAAAAACCTGATCCATAAACACCGCCACTCCCGGGAAAAATCACCTCAGGCCTTTTTTCCGTCAGCAAAAGAAGCCCTCGCCAGTGAGGAAGCCCTCCAGCCCACCTGCCCCCGCTGCGGCAGGATTTTGACTCTGGATGGCGAATATGTTCCTCAGAGCCCGGATAAGTATATTTCCATCGGCCGCTGTAAGCATCATGGCCGCCTGATCCTGCGTCTGCGCCTTCAGAAAGAAGACGATGGCCGGGTTTCTCTCCGCCGTTCCGTGGCCCCGGCCTCCCAGTCGAACATAGCATACGTTCACACCAAGCAGTTTCAGGCCTCCCAGATCTCCCTTGTTGATCCCGATGAGGTCTTATCCCTCGCTACCCGTTCCAATGTCCCCTTTGACCCTTGACCATTAACAACTTAAACTGAATTATGGAGACCGAAGGGGGGCCTGGGGGGCGATCGGAAAGCCCCCAGATCAATTACAAAAGGAGGTTCTTACCCGATGAAAATCCGCTGCAGCCAAAAAGAAACCACTCTCCCGGAAGGTACCACCGTCCGCGAGTGTCTCAAAGCCCTTGATGCCTTCCCCGTTGGCACTTTGGCTGCCCTGAAGGGCGGTATCACTGTCGAGCTGGGTGATCCGGTCTCTGAAAACTGCTCCCTTCTCCCTCTGACTCTCGATCACGAGGAAGGCCGCCGTGTTTACGAGCGTTCCCTCCGTTTCGTCCTGCTCCTGGCCCTTCGCCATCTCTTCCCCTATGAGCAGGTGCGCATCGAGTATTCCGTCGGTTACGGAGTCTTTGTCCGGATGCCTGGCCGTGTTCTCCATCGCCAGGAGATTGTAAAGATAGAAAACGAGATGCGACGCCTCGTTTCCCTGGATCTCCCCTTTGAAAAAAAGCGCTGGTCCCGGGACGATGCCATTGATTATTTCGCTGAGGAACAGCAGCCCGATAAGGTCGAGCTTCTGGAGCGCCGTCCGCTCCCGACCTTCACGATGTACGCTGTCGACGGCATGTGGGAGTATTTCTACGGTGCCATGGCCCCCTCCACCGGAGCGGTTCCGGTCTTCACGCTCTTTGAGCTCCGGGGCGGCTTCGTGCTGCAGCTCCCCGCCGCGAAGGATCATCTCCACGCCGCGCCCTATCTTTACCGGCCGAAGCATCTGGATGTCTTCGCCCAGAGCGCCCGCTGGTGTGATATTCTCGGCATCCGAAACGTCCCGGATGTTGCCGCCATGATTGATCATCATCAGCTCCGGAATTTCATCCGTGTCAATGAAGCCCTCCATGAAGGCGCTCTCAGCGATGTTGCGCAGAAAATTTCCTCGCAGTATAAGCATGTCGTCCTCGTGGCCGGCCCCTCTTCCTCCGGAAAAACGACCTTCGCCGGCCGCCTCGCCGTTCATCTGCAGGTCCAGGGCCATCCTGCCCGCCGGATCTCCATGGACGATTTCTATCTTGACCGGAATAAGATCCTACCCGGTCCTGACGGCTCTGTGGATCTGGAGGCTCCGGACGCGCTGGATCTTCCTCTCCTCGCTGATACGATCGGGGCGCTCCTGAATGGGGAGACTGTCATGCTTCCAACCTTTAACTTCAATGCCGGCCGCCGGGAATACGTCTCCGATCCCGTGGCCCTTCGCCCTGATGAAATCATCATCCTGGAAGGCATACACTGTCTCAATCCGATGATCTCGGAGCTCTTCCCGGCTGACGAAGTCTATCAGATCTTCGTTTCCGCACTCACCTGCCTGAATCTGGATGACCATAACCGGATCCGCACCACCGACGTACGTCTCCTCCGCCGCGTCGTCCGGGATTATCTCTTCCGCGGCACCGCTCCGGAGAAGACCCTTGAGATGTGGCCCAGCGTCCGTGCCGGCGAGGAAAAATGGATCTTCCCCTTCCAGGAGGATGCGGATATCATGTTCAACACCGCCCTCCATTATGAGCTGCCGGTCCTCAAGGCCCCGGTTTACGATCTCCTGAAGCGGATCCCTGAGGAATCCCCCCAGTATCTCCTCGCCCGCCGCCTCATTAAAACCCTCAATTACCTCCCCGATGTTGATCCGGGGATCCTGAACGAAATTCCCCCACTGAGCCTCCTGAGAGAATTCATCGGCGGCTGCACCCTCGAAGAGAAATAATAAGGTTTCCAAAGGGCCATAGCCCTTTTGCCAGGGGCTGGCAGTTCTCTAAGCTCCGTAGCAGTACGGCAGAGGTTTCCAAAGGGCATAGCCCTTTGCCCGGGGGCTGGCAGATCCCAAAGCTCCGTAGCAGTGCGGCAGAGGTTTCCAATGGGCGTAAGTAGCCCTTTGGCCGGGGGCTGGCAGTTCCCCGGCAGCGGATATTCGGTGGTGGTGAGCCGGATCACATAGGGATGGGCGGTGGAATCTAGCGCGTAATGGCAGATAAAGCCGGCCAGGTAGGAAAAGACCAGGTCCGGCCTTTGGGATGACCGGGCCTCCGCGGCCACCTGGGAAAGAAACTGCCCGGTCCTGGTGGTATGCATGCGGCGGCCGCGGCCGTTGCGCCGGATCCAGG
>JAFRGU010000257.1 GCA_017433675.1 Clostridia bacterium | reverse complement strand
GCCTGCTCCAGCGGTTCTGTCCTGAAGGGCAGATTCCGCTCATCACGGTCCAGCAGCGGCCCCAGAATGCTCTTGCTTTCTGCGCGGAAAATCGGGTAAACCATTTCCGGATCGCGGAAGGTGACATCATAGAAGCGGACACCGTCCACCGTGAAGGGGCGTCCATCCATATAGATCGTATCGCCTGGATGCAGATCATAGGCAAAGTGCGGCTCCTGTGGCGGTCTCTGGGGATGGCGGGGCGGCGGCAGCGGCTCATCCAGCGTCAGGTCAATGGTGACTTCCCTCATGGCGGGAATGCCATCATGTTCAGGAATGCGGCGTTCACCAGGACGAAGGGGCGGAATATCCGGCTCTGCCTGCGGCTCCTGCTCATCTGCGGACGATTCCTCAGCCGCGATCGCAGCCGCATCCGTCTCCACCTGCTGAATGAATGGATTCCGGGAAAGCGCTTCCGGATCGACCACTTCACCGTTCACAATGCCGTTTCGTGCAAGCTCTTCACGGATTGCGGCAGGATCAATATCATCCAGAGGGTCTGCCTCATCCGGCTCTTCCTGCACATTGGTTGTATCAGACGCTTCCGGCACTGTTTCATCGTCAACAGGCGCGACAGGCTGATACGCAAAACGAGGAACAGGCACGGGCAGATCCTGCCCGGCCATGGCGCTGCGCATATCGTCCAGCTGCTGCCTTTCCGCGTCATCCAGATAGTTTCCGCTTTCAACCAACCGGCGGACATGCTGTTCCACAGCAGGCCAGCGCAGCTTCATTTCCTCCTGAAAGCCCCGGCGGGTCAGTCGGAGTCCCTGACCGTTATAGTCCACGAAACCGGAGGAGCCGTCCAGGTAGGTGTGACTGTGTCCGCCAATGCCGTATTCCTCTTTCAGAAATTCCTGAGCCTCCTTGGGTGAAGGATGGCTGTCATACAGAGCTGCAATCCGAAGTCTGCCCCCGGAAAAGCCGGAGCCTCGGCTCAGGACATGATCAATTTCCTCGTCGGAAAATGAAAATGCAGAGGGCTCAGCCTCTGCACGGTGTGGTGTATTGGGGATGTCCAGTGCCTGCCTGTCGATTGCTTCAATCTGTTCCGCTTCGGTTGGGAGCTCAAAGGCAATCTGAACGGCTTCCGGTTCCGGATGGCTCAGGCGTAGATCAGTTCCGTCAGGATCATTTCCTCGGCCTGATTCTTCAGAGCGTTCATCGTCCCGACCCATTTCATCTGGTCTCGGGCTTTCAGCTCCTCCGTCACGCCCGCCTGTTTCGTCAGCAGGCTCATCAGGCTGTCCAGACGGCTGTGGGCCATCGTGTCGATCTCCTGGAGATGCTCCATCAGCTTCCCGCTCAGGATCAGCCTCGTGTACAGGCCGGGGCGGTTCTGCTCCAGATACTGCTGCCTCATGATCCCGTACTTGCCCAGGGGTCTGCGCTCCGCTTCGGTCAGTCCCATCTCCGGCAGCAGGTAGTCTCCGTTCCTCTTGTAAATCAGTTCGCTCATGGCTCATGCTCCTTTCAGTCATTCTGACAGT
>JAFRGU010000256.1 GCA_017433675.1 Clostridia bacterium | reverse complement strand
GGTGCTGTCGAGAATGACCGCAACATTTCCGATCTCGCTGGATACCGTGGCGCCCTTCGCGTTGACGATCTCACCGCTGATGGTCCCCTCGAAGGAGGACCCGTACTGCAGCGTCAGGGTCAGCGTGGAATTGTCCCCCACCAGGATCGTGCCGCTCAGGGCCTGTGCGTCCGCGATCAGCTCCGCCGTGTTGGTAGCGCCGTGCCATCCGTCGTCACATACGGAGAGGAGCACGTCGCTGCCTTCATTGTTCAGCTCGACCTCGTACAGCGTGATAACGGCATGGGTGTTGGTGACATGGAACATATGCCCGCTCAGGCTGGTCAGGCTTCCGCCCGACATGGTGAAATGGGATTCGCCGCTGTCCGCATCCCCGCTCATGGACTGATAGATCATGATCGTGTCCAGGAAGCTGGCGTTCCCGTTCATGGCGGTGTTGTTGGCGGTCATGTCGCAGTTTTCCAGCGTAATGCTGTTCATGCCTTCGATGCATACCCCTTCGGACAGATTGGAAACCAGCGTGGCATTCTTCACGGTGATATCCGCAGTGGAATAAATCGCCGGGGAACCCAGGCCGTTGGAAGTGTAGGTTCCGCCGTCCGCGATGACCGTTCCGCCGCCCCGGTCCGTACGGATCGCCGCGGAAGACCGGCCGGAGGTTGTAACCGTCAGATCGCTGGCATAGGTCGTCCCGCCCCCGGTGGTCATGATGCCGCCCGAACCGTCGCCCGTGGTGGTGATGGTGGTATCGCTGATGACCACGGTTGTTCCGTCGCCGTCCGCCCCGTTGGAGCCGCCGTTCCCGCCGTAGGAGAAGACGCCGTTGGCGCCGGAGGCGGATGATTCGATCGTGCCGCCGGTAATCGTGGTGGTGGAACCGCCCATCACCAGCAGCGCCGCGTTCAGGCCGTAAAAGTTGCAGCTGTCCCCGCCGTTGGAATCGCCGGTCTTGCTGACCGTCGGATTCGCCAGGGTCACAGCATCCGTTGTGTTAATGATCAGCGCGCTTTCATCCGTGGTTTCGGAAGCAAAGGTCTGATCGGCCAGCTCTGCCGCTTCTGTGATTTCGGTGGCTGCGGAATATTCAAAGGAAGCGCTTCTGCCGCCGGGAGGCGTGCTGCCGCCGAAACCGCCGCCGTTGCCGGGAGCACCGTCCGGAGGCGTCCCGCCGGGACCACCGGGCATTCCGCCCTCGGGCTTTTCAGGGGGTGTGCCGCCGGGCATCCCGCCTTCGGGCATTTCCGGAGGTGTGCCGCCGGGCATTCCGCCTTCGGGCATTTCCGGAGGTGTGCCGCCGGGCATCCCGCCTTCGGGCATTTCCGGAGGTGTGCCGTTCGGAGCATCGCTGTCCACCTGAGACAGCTGATCGGTTCCGGTGTTTTCCGCATATGCGGACATCGTGCTGCAGAGCACCACCATGATGCTGAGTATCATCGCAAGAAATCTTTTCATTCTGAACCCTCCTTTTCTGGTCCGGCCGGAAAAATCTGTTCCTTTCCGAGCTCCTGAAAGGATTGCTTCTTCCGGCTGACAGTGTTATTGTAGGGGAAGATGATTGAAATTACATTGAAGAAACCGGAATATTTCCGGGACGGAGGGCAAAAAAATGACTGAATTGTTAAAAAAAATAATAGGAAGGAAAAGCGTCCGCACCTTTGACGGAAATCCCGTCCGTCCGGAGGACAGAGAGCGGCTCTCGCAGTATGTCGGAACAATTACGAATCCGTTCAGCATTCCGGTCCGTTTTGTTTTCCTCGATACCGGTGAAAACCATCTGTCCAGCCCCGTGCTTTCCGGGGAAACGTTCTATGTGGTAGGAATCGTCCCGAAAGTGCCTTATGCGGATGTGGCGTTCGGCTATGCCTTTGAAAAGCTGGTCCTGTACGCCTGGTCGCTGGGAATCGGCACCACCTGGATCGGCGGCACGATGAAGCGGGAGCTGTTCGAGCAGGCGGCGAAGCTTTCGGAGGGAGAAATGATGCCCTGCATCAGTCCGCTGGGGTATCCCGCGAAAAAACATTCCATCAGGGAATCCCTGATGCGCAAAGGGGTTGGAGCAGATTCCCGGATGCCTGCGGAAAAGCTTTTCTTCGATGGCGCGTGGGACACACCGCTGCCGCCCGAAAAGCAGGCGCCGGTGAAGGACCTGATCGAGATGGTGCGCTGGGCCCCCTCCGCTGTGAATAAGCAGCCCTGGCGGATAATCGTTGCCGATCAGGGTTTCCACTTTTATGAAAAGCGGGACAGAGGCTATATCGGCGAAAAAACAGGCGACCTGCAGAAAATCGATGTCGGAATCGCGCTGTGCCATTTCGCCATGGGACTGGAAGAACAGGGAATAAAGCCTGACATCGCCATTGCCGATCCTGAACTGCCCGTCCCAGACGGCGTGGAGTACATCGCAACCATCCGAAACCAGTGATTGGTTCATTTTTCTCAACAGTCCAAAATCAGCCCGATGCTTTTCAATTATGAAGCGCTTTCTCCACCCGGACCTCACGCCATTCCATCCCCGGTTCTTCTGCGCTGCGCATACAGCATGCGAACGCATAGCCATCCATCCCATGCATCTCGCTGTAATGGATGTCTGGGCGCTCTGTGATCACGGAAAAACTCTCCATGGGCTTGCTCAGTCCGCGTCCGTCGGCCTTCAGCCAGCTTTCCTTCCGGGTCCAGATCCGGGTAAACTCCCGCTGCCATTCCGGCCGGGTATCCGGAGCCAGCATCGCGAGAGCCTGCTGTTCCTCCGGATGGAAAAACCGCTTTGACAGTTTCTCCTTTCCCCGGCCCGTTGCTTCCACATCGCACCCTACCGGCCGGTTTCCGAGGGCGCACATCGCCCATTTTCCGCTGTGGCTCAGGCTGAAATGAAGATTGGGATGATCCGGCAGGAATGGCTTCCCCCACTGTCCTTCCGCGATCAGGACCT
>JAFRGU010000255.1 GCA_017433675.1 Clostridia bacterium | reverse complement strand
GAGGTTGAAAAATGAAAGGAGAACCCAAAAGATGAAGAAGCTGTTTGGTTTACTGATGGCTGTTGTGATGCTGTTCACGATGGCTTCCTTCGCTTCTGCCGAAGCCAAGGACACGCTGGTTGTGGCGGCGCCTGACGAGAGTGCGACGCTTTCCACCACCGCACATGACGCGCTGCAGACCGCGTATCTGAACGTGCTGAGCTACAACGGCATGATGAAGCTGGACTACAACATGAACCCCGTGCCGGATCTGGCGGAGAGCTACGAGATCTCTGAGGACGGCTGCACCTGGACCTTCAAACTCCGGGAAGGCGTCAAGTTCCATGACGGCAGCGAGCTGACCGCCGAAGACGTGGTTGCTTCCATGATCGCAGCCCAGAGCGAAGCCAACGTAGCGAACTACACTAAGGACTACACCGCCGTGGAAGCGACCGACAAGTATGTCGTGACCATCACCACCGACGGCTATAACTCCAACCTGCTGTATTCCCTGGCCAACCATGCCAACTTTATCCTGCCCAAGGCCCTGCTGGAATCCGGCCACAATTTCAATGAAGAGCCCGTCGGAACCGGCGCCTACAAATTCGTGAAGTGGAACCACGGCGACAGCATCGAGTTCGAAGCGAACGAAGATTACTATGCCGGCGCTCCCGCCTTCAAGAAGCTGATCTGGCGGTTCATCCCCGAAGGAACGTCCCGCTCCCTGGCCCTCGAGGGCGGCGAAGTGGACTTCGTTATCGACGTGGATGCCGCGAACATGGCTGGTATCGAGGCCAACGACGCCCTGAAGATGATCATCGTCGACTCCATCTCCCTGCAGTTCCTGAACCTGAACGATGAGAAGGGCTATCTGTCTGACATCAATGTCCGCAAGGCCATCAACTGCGCCGTCAACAAGCAGGCGGTTGTCCAGATCGCTGAGAACGGGCATGCCATGGTTGCCTACGCGCAGGCCCCCATCGGCTTCAGCGGCGCCACGGAAGCGGGCATCGACACCGAGTACAATGTCGACAAGGCGAAGGAATATCTGGCTGCCTGGGGCGGCAATCCCGCTGACATCGAGATCTCCATTATCTGCTCCAACGATGCGAAGAAGCGTGCCGCGGAAGTCATCCTGTCCAACCTGAAGGAGGTGGGCATCAACGCCACCATCGAGCAGATGGATCTGGCCACCTACCTGGATGTGACCGCTGCCGGCAACCACACCGCCTTCATCGGCGGCTACACTGCCAGCTCCATGGTGCAGTATCTGATGAATAACTTCCACTCCACCGCCATCGGCGCGGCCAACAAGAGCCGTCTGAACATGCCTGAAGTGGATGCCCTGATCGAGAAGGCTGCCGCGGCCCGGACGACCGAGGAAATGACCGAGATCCTGACCCAGGTCAACACCCTGATCAACGAGCAGTGCCCGCAGGTTTCCCTGTATCAGAACCAGAAGCTGTATGCCAGCAAGGCGGGCGTGGAGAACGTGAACGTACTGCCCAACGGTTACTTCTACGTGTCTGAGTGGACCTGGGCGGAATAATCCAGGCCACTGAACCGGGACTGTATACAAGGTATTTCTCGCTGCCGAAAAGCCGAACGGCTTTTCGGCAGCGTCCTTCTATCGTGAAACACCCTTCAGAATGGGAGTGAACACATGCTGAAATATATCGCAAAACGGCTGCTGGCCATGATTCCGGTTATTCTGGGCGTCACCCTGATCGTGTATCTGATCATGAGTCTGGCACCCGGGGATCCCGCCCGGACGATTCTGGGCGAGCTGGCCACGGAGGAGCAGGTGAATGAGCTGCGGGAGGAAATGGGGCTGAATGACCCGATCATCGTGCAGTATTTCCGGTATATCTGGAATCTGCTCCACGGAGATCTGGGAAGAAGCTATCAAAGCCGGATTGACGTGTCCACGGAAATCTTCAGCCGATTCCCGAATACGATCAAGCTGGCTCTGGCTGCCAGCCTGTTTTCGGTGATTCTGGCGCTGCCGCTGGGCATCATCGCTGCCGTGAAGCAGAATACTTTCTTCGACAGCTTTTCGATGTTCGTGGCCATTATCGGGATTTCCTGTCCCACCTTCTGGTTCGGGCTGATCCTGATCCTGGTATTCGCTGTCAATCTGAAGTGGTTCCCGGTCAGCGGGCAGGTGGACAATTTCCGGGGCATGGTCCTGCCGGCGCTGACGCTGGCTTTCAACAGTATGGCTGCCATGGCACGGGTGACCCGGAGTTCCATGCTGGAGGTTATCCGGCAGGACTATATCCGCACCGCCCGGGCGAAGGGCGTTTCTCAGCGCAACGTAATCCTGCAGCACGCGGTACCGAATGCCATGATTCCCACCGTAACGGTTATCGGCCTGCGGATCGGCGGCCTGCTGGCCGGCGCGGTAATCTGCGAAACCGTGTTTTCCTGGCCAGGCATCGGCCGGCTGCTGGTGCAGTCCATCCAAAGCCGGAACACGCCGGTGGTGCTGGGATGCATCATCATTTTCTCCATCTGCTTCTCCCTGGTGAACCTGATCGTGGATATCCTGTATGCCTTCATCGATCCACGGATCAAGAGCCAGTATCAGTAAGGAGGCGCGGATCATGGAAAAGAACGAATTCAAACAGCGGAGCATGCTGGCCGAGACCTGGAAACGCCTGAAGAAGAACAAGGGCGCCATGATCGGCCTGGTTATCGTGACGGTGCTGTTTCTGCTGGCCATCTTTGCAGGCGTGATTTACGACTACGATACGGATGTGATCGGACAGAACTACAACGAACTGCTGCAGGGGCCTAGCGGAAAGCACTGGTTCGGCACGGATGAAATGGGCCGGGATCTGCTGGCGCGGATCATCTACGGAAGCCGGGCTTCCCTGTTCATCAGCTTTGCGGCGGTCGCATTGGCTGCGGTAATCGGCTGCTTCTTCGGCGCCATCTCCGGCTATTTCGGCGGGAAGGTCGACAGCGTCATCATGCGGATGACGGATATCCTGCTGGCCATTCCGGAAACCCTGTTCGCCATTACCCTGGTGGCAGCGCTGGGCACCAGTACCTTTACTCTGATCATCGCGCTGGCGATTTCCAATATTCCGATTTACTGCCGGCTGCTGCGGGGTTCCGTGCTGACCCAGCGGGGCAGCGAGCACGTGGAGGCGGCCCGGGCGATCGGCGCGAAAACTTCCACGATTATTGTTCACCATATTCTGCCCAACTGCATCGCGCCGGTGCTGGTACAGTTTACCCTGAGCATCGCGGTGACGATCCTGACCATCTCCGGACTCAGCTTCCTGGGCCTGGGGGTCGCGGCACCGAAGCCCGAATGGGGAGCGCTGCTGTCCAGCTCCCGCTCCTACATGCGCGAGCATACCTATCTGACGATTTTCCCGGGACTGGCAATCATGATCACTATCCTCTCCCTGAACCTGCTGGGAGACGGATTGCGTGACGCGCTGGATCCCCGGCTGCGCTGAGGAGGGCTGAACAATGTCTGAACAAACAAATTATGCCCTGGAAATTGAAAACCTCTTTGTGGAATACCATGTGGACAAGGAAGTGGTCCACGCCCTGAACGGCATCAGCCTGAAGCTGAAGAAGGGTGAAACCGTCGGCCTGGTAGGCGAGACGGGCGCCGGCAAGACGACGACGGGCTTATCCATTCTGCGGCTGATCCCCTCCCCGCCCGGTGTGGTCCGGGGGAAGATCCTGGTGAAGGGGGAGGATATCAGCACCCTTTCCGAGAAACAGATGGAAACCATCCGCGGCAATGTGGTCTCCATGATTTTCCAGGATCCCATGACCAGCCTGAACCCCACAAAGACGGTGAATGACCAGATCGCGGAAGTCATCCGGCTGCATGAGAAAATCGGCAAAAAAGAAGCCGCAGTGAAAGCCGGAGACATGCTGGAGATGGTGGGTATTCCCCGGGACCGGGGCGGCGAGTATCCGCACCAGTTTTCCGGCGGAATGAAGCAGCGGGTGGTTATCGCCATGGCGCTGGCCTGCTCTCCGGAAATCCTGATCGCAGATGAACCCACCACAGCCCTGGATGTCACAATCCAGGCCCAGGTGCTGGACATGATCCGGGAACTGAAAAAGAAGTACGACATGTCCATGATCATGATTACCCATGATCTGGGCATTGTGGCGGAAATCTGCGATACGGTGGCGATTGTGTATGCCGGATCCATCGTTGAATACGGAACGCTGGAGGATATCTTCAACCGGACAGCGCATCCCTACACGGTGGGACTTTTCGGATCCCTGCCCAATATGGACGACCGGACGCAGCGGCTGAAGCCCATCCAGGGGCTGATGCCGGATCCGACCAATCTGCCGGAGGGATGCCCGTTCAGTCCCCGGTGTCCGCAGGCGACAGAGGAATGCCGCACCCGGAAGCCGGCGCTGAGGAACATTGGCGGAGAACATGTGGTGGCCTGCCATCTGTTTAAGGAGGGTTGATTTATGGCGGAAGCATTGCTGGAAGTCAAAAATGTCAAAAAGTACTTCAAAACGCCGAAGGGCATGCTTCATGCTGTGGATGATGTGACCTTCACCATCAACCGGGGCGAAACCCTGGGCGTCGTCGGAGAAAGCGGATGCGGCAAAAGCACCACGGGCCGTGTGGTGCTGCGCCTGCTGGAACCTACGGCCGGGCAGATCCTGATGGAGGGGCAGGATATTGCAAAGCTCAGCGAAGGGCAGATGCGCGTCAAGCGGAAGGAGATGCAGATGATCTTCCAGGATCCGCTGGCCTCCCTGGATCCCCGGAAAACCGTGGGGCAGATCATCGAGGAACCGCTGAAGATCCATAATATCATCTCCTCCTCACGGGACCGGCAGAAGCGGGTGCTGGAACTGATGGAGACCGTGGGACTGGCCCAGCGGTATTACTCCACCTATCCGCATGAGCTGGACGGCGGACGACGCCAGCGGATCGGGATCGCCCGGGCGCTGAGCATGAATCCGAAGTTCATCGTCTGCGATGAGCCGGTTTCTGCGCTGGACGTGTCCATTCAGGCCCAGATTCTGAACCTGCTGGAGGATTTGCAGCAGGAGATGGGTCTGACCTATATGTTCATTACCCATGACCTGAGCGTGGTACACCACTTTTCCAACAATATCGCTGTGATGTATCTGGGGAAAATCATTGAACTGGCGTCCTCGGACGAACTGTTTGCCCATCCGACCCATCCCTATACGCAGGCCCTGCTGAGCGCTATTCCGGTGCCGAAGCTGGAGAACCGGCGCGAGCGGATTATTCTGAAGGGCGAGATTACCTCCCCCATCAACCTGCCAAAGGCCTGCCGGTTTGCAAGCCGCTGCCTGTATGCCACCAAGCAGTGCTTCGGAGAGGAGCCGGATCTGAAGGAGATCGCTCCGGGGCATCAGGTGGCCTGCTTCCTGAAGGATAAGCCGGAAGGATAAGAAATGATACAGCCAAAATGAAAAATGAAGCATCGGGGAAGAAAAATGCCCTGATGCTTTTTTGAAAAAGGATGAAAAGGAAATGACAGCTTATATCTGGGATCTGGACGGAACACTGCTTGACTCATACGGAGTGATCGTGGAAAGCGCGGCGAGAACGGCGGCGGAAGCCGGGGTGCCTGATTCGGCGGAGGACGTGCTGAGGGGAGTGAAGCAGGGAACGGTGACCAGTTATCTGACCAGCGTCAGCGCCCGCAGCGGGATTTCTCTTCAGCAGTTGCTGGCACAGTATCGGTTATATACACATGGGCTGGACGACCGGATTACGCTGATTGACGGCGCAAAAGAAACGCTGGAGGAACTTTCGTCCTCCGGCGCGGATCATTTTGTTTATACGCATCGGGGCGGATCGTCCGGCCCCATCCTGCAGCGGCTGGGGATTCTGGACCGCTTTCGGGAAATCGTCACCTCGGAATATGGATTCAGCCCCAAACCCTCCGGGGAAGGCGTCCGGTACCTGCTGGATAAATACTCTCTGGAGCCGGAGCAGACATGGTATGTGGGGGACCGGACACTGGACGTTTCCTGCGCAAAGGACGCCGGTGTCCGGGCGCTGCTTTACCTGGCACCGGATTCCTGTGTTTCTTCCACAGGTCAGGAGGACCGGATTGTCCGGGATCTGCGGGAAATACCGAATCAGAACCGCAGAAACTTCTGAACGTCTTTATCACTGCCCAGCAGCACAATGTGATCATCCGGTCTGAACAGATAGGATGGATCCATCGGTTCGACATTCCCGCTATGACGTATGGCCAGAATATTCAGGTGATACCGCTGACGTACGCCCAGATCAACAACGGTATGGCCGATCCAGCTGTCCGGGATCTCCGTCTCATAAATGGCATGATCCGGAGAAAGCCGGGTATAATCATAGACATGATTCCCGCTGTAACGCACGGCCGCCCATTCCGCCATCTGCTTTTCCGGATAGATAATCTCATCGGCCCCGCAGGAAAGCAGGAATTCAGCATGCGTGTCCCGGGATACGCGAACCAGAACAAAGGGCGCCCCTTTTTTCTTCAGCAGGGCCGTGATTTCCAGGGAAGCCTGCAGATCGTGGCTCATTGTCACGACACACAGGTCAAAATCCGAAACGCCCAGGGAACCGATCAGCTCCGGATCCGTAGCGTCTCCGATTTCCGCGTTTGTCACATACGACATGGCCTCCTGGACTTTATGCTCATCTTTATCAATAACCAGCACCTGATGGTGAAGATCGGTCAGGGCCTGGGCCATATGGCGCCCAAAGCGTCCCAGCCCGATCAGCAGAATGTTTTTCATAACAGCCTCCCATGATCTCTGGAATGGAGCATCATTACTCTACCATGAATTCTGTCAATATGACGTTAAGCATTCCCCGGGTATGTTAAAGTCGCGTTAAGCAGATCCGCGATTTCTTTATGCTATTTTAATGCGACGGGCGGACCTTTGTTTTTCTCTTTATACAGGATGCGCTATAATACATGGTGTCGGAGACTGCAGGAGGTGAGGACCATGCCGGTTCAAAGCGTTGACCGGGAACGAATCCTGGTATGTGTTTCCGCGTCGCCGACCAGTTCTGATGTGATCCGCCGGGCGGCGAGGCTGTCCCGATCCGTCGGCGCGGAGCTGATCGCTCTGTATGTGGAAGATTCTGAAATGCAGAACGACGCGCAGGAAAAAGCGGTTCATGAACATCTGGATATGGCGGAACGCCTGGGTGCAGTCATCACCACGATCTATGGAAATGATCCGGCCACAGCGATCGCGCAATACGCACGGGTCAGCGGGATTACCAAAATCGTGCTGGGGAAAAGTCCCAGCAAACGCAGCGCCTTTGCTCCCCGGGAAACGCTGATGTCCCGGCTGAACGAGCTGGCGCCGGACGTGGAAATCATCATTGTTCCGAATCACCTGCAGGAAGATACCCGGCATTTCAGCCTCCGGAGAAAAATCCAGAAAGAGCGATTTGCCGCGGGGGATCTGGTCAAGACAGCGCTGATCCTGGCGCTGAGCACGGGCGTCGGCTTTCTGTTTTCCGCAATTGGTCTGGCCATTACGAACGTGGTGCTGATCTACATCCTGGGCGTGATGGCGGTCGCGCTGTTTACAACCGGGTATATCTACAGTCTGCTGTCCTCCCTGCTGTCTGTGCTGATCTTTAATTTCTTTTTCACAGAACCCTATTATTCCCTGCAGTCCACGCCGGACTATCTGGCTACCTTTGCCGTCATGTTCGCCGCTGCGATCCTTTCCAGCTCGCTGACCAGCCGGATCAAGGCACAGTCTGTCCAGACGGCAAACAAGGCCTATCAGACGGAAGTGCTGCTTTCCACCAGTCAGCTGCTGCAGAAGGCGGAGGGCAAGGAAGCCATTCTGAAAGTTGCGCTGCGCCAGCTGTGCCGGCTGCTGGAACACAGCGTCCTCTGCTACGATCTTGCAGAGGGCACGCTCTCCGAACAGCCTGTACTTAATGAGATCGAGAGTGACCACGGGTTTGACCAGATTGATCTTCCGGCGGAGCGGGAAGCGGCGGAATGGGTGGGACGGAACGGCAAGCATGCGGGACGTTCGACCCGCAAGTGGTCCCAGGACAGGTGCCTGTACATGGCTATCCGAGGAGAGAACCGGGTCTGGGCCGTCGTCGGCATTCGCGCGGATAATGCGCCGTCCATCGACGAATACCGAAAGAATCTGCTGATCTCGATCCTTGATGAATGCGCGCTGGCGATTGAAAAGGATCATATGACACGGGAAAAGCAGAAAATGGAAGAAAGCGCCCGTCAGGAGGCGCTGCGCGCGAACCTGCTGCGCGCAATCTCTCATGATCTGCGGACACCGCTGACAAGCATTTCCGGGAATGCAGCGATTCTGCTGGAGGATCTCGGAGAACTGGATGCTTCCCGGAAAAAGGCGCTGTATGCTTCCATCTATGACGACGCCATCTGGCTGAACGGGCTGGTGGAAAACCTGCTGACGATTACCCGGACTGAAAACGGAACGGTGCAGCTGAATCTGCAGTCGGAAATGGTTTCGGATGCGATTGAGGAAGCGCTGCGGCATCTGGACAGGAACGCCGCGAAAAGATTCATTGCGACCAGCCTTCAGGATGATCTGCTGATGGCCAGGATGGATTCGGCTCTGATTGTTCAGGTGCTGATCAACCTGATTAACAATGCTGTCAAGTATACCCCGGAGGATACCCGAATCACAATCGGTGCAAAGCCCGAAGGCGACATGGTGGTGCTCTGGGTGGAGGATGAAGGTCCGGGCGTCCCCGAAGGGGATGAAGACAAAGTATTTGAGATGTTTTATACCGGTGTAAAGCACTCCCCGGACAGCCGGCGGGGAATCGGCCTGGGGCTGGCTCTGTGCCGGTCCATTGTTCAGGCGCATGGCGGAGAGATCAAAGCGGAAAACATCCGGCCCCATGGCGCCAGATTCCGGTTTACACTGCCGATGGCGGAGGTGGAAGAATATGAACAGTAAGTCACTGATCTTGATTGTTGAGGATGATGCGGCCGTCCGCAACCTGATGGCGGTAACGCTGGAAACCCGGGGTTATCGATATCATCTGGCCCAGAACGGTACGGAAGCGCTGATTGAGGCAACGACACACCAGCCGGATGTGATGCTGCTGGATCTGGGCCTGCCGGATATGGATGGCGTTGAGATCATCCGAAAGGTGCGAAGCTGGTCCGGCATGCCCATCATCGTCATTTCCGCGCGCAGCGAGGATACCGACAAGGTGGAGGCGCTGGATGCCGGAGCAGATGATTATCTGACCAAGCCGTTTTCCGTGAATGAGATGCTGGCCCGCCTTCGTGTGGCTTTACGCAGAATCAGTACAGACCAGCAGCCGGCTATTCAGGAAAATGCCGTGTATGACAACGGCAGCCTCCATATCGACTATGCCGCCGGCTGCGCATATATCGGGGACAGTGAGATCCATCTGACCCCGATCGAATATAAGCTGTTATGTCTGCTGGCGAAGAATACCGGCAAGGTGCTGACCCATAACTATATTCTGAAGGAAATCTGGGGCAGTTATTCCTCGTCAGAGGTGGGTTCCCTGCGGGTGTTTATGGCTATGCTCCGGAAAAAACTGCAATCCGGCGATGCGGCTCAGCCTTATATCCAGACGCATATCGGCATCGGCTACCGAATGCTCCGACAGGAGAAAAATCCGGAGGAAGCGCCATGAGCCTGCCGGCAAAGCAAAAAGGGAAAGTCTCTTTTCAGCATGCTGAAAGCATTCTGGTGCTTGGATTTCTGGCTGTGATTATGCTGGGCACCGTCTTGCTGGCGCTGCCCGGCGCCGCAAAGAACGGACAAAGCATCGGTTTCTTTCACAGCCTGTTTACGGCCACGTCAGCGGTCTGCGTAACCGGACTTGTTTCCGTGGATACCGGAACGACATTTTCCCCGTTCGGTCAGATTGTTCTGCTGATCCTGATCCAGGTCGGCGGACTGGGGTTCATGGTGTTTGCCACCATGCTGATGAGCATGCTTGGCCGGAAAATATCGATCAAGGGGCGAATGCTGATCCGTGAATCCATGAACTCGGCTTCCTTATCGGATCTCGGAAAAGTGACCAGACTGTACCTGACGCTCTCCCTGGCCATTGAAACTGCCGGTACAGTCCTGCTGGGCATTCGGTTTGTTCCCCTGTATGGCTGGAAAAACGGAATCTGGATGGCTGTGTTTCATTCCGTCAGTGCCTTCTGCAATGCTGGCTTTGATCTTTTTGGCGGCTATGCCAGTCTGACGGCTTTCTCCGGCGATCCGCTGGTGCTGCTGACCGTGGCTGTGCTGATTATTCTCGGCGGGCTGGGATTTTCTGTCATCCTGGAAACGATCCGGAACCGTCAGGGATTCCGGAATCTGTCGCTTCACACGCGAATGGTGCTGATGGCTACCCTGATCCTGCTGCTTTCGGGCACATTTTTCTACTGGCTGGCTGAACGAACAAACCTGGAAACGCTGGCCGGCTGCAGTGAAGCGAACAGGATACTGAACGCGTTCTTTCAGTCCGTGACCATGCGCACAGCCGGGTTTAACTCCATCAATCTGTCCCGGCTTCGGGATGGTTCCAAGCTGTTCAGCAGCTTCCTGATGTTCATCGGCGCCTCCCCCGCTTCCACGGGTGGAGGAATTAAAACCACCACCATGGCCGCGCTGGCATTCCTGATACTGAGCGTCGTCCGGGGCGAAAGTGAAATCAATGTCGCACGGCGCAGACTGCCGGACGATATTGCCCGGCGGGCGCTGGCGGTAGCAGTGCTGTTTCTGACCATTCTGTTCACGGGTACGCTGACGATCGCCTTGATTGAAGAAGGAAATTTCCCCCTGGAGGATGTACTCTTTGAAGCGTCCAGTGCCATGGGTACTGTCGGCGTATCTGCGATCGGTACACCGAATCTATCCCCGGCGAGCCAGGCAGTCCTGCTGCCGATGATGTTTCTGGGGCGCGTCGGCCCGCTGACGCTGGCTGTCGCTGTCGCAAAACGCCAGGGCGGAAAACGATCCGCATCGAAGTATCCGGAAGAAAGAATTATGATCGGATAAATGTGAATGCCTTCAGGAGCGGGGCCTATCGAATGCTTGCATTCTGACGGAATCAGACTATAATGTATCACAGAGTCTGACAAGCGTCTTCGTGAAAACCGAAAAGGGCGTTTGTTTATTTGCCGGGGTTTTTTCTGAACCGGGAATCCTGCCGGCAGTCTGTGATGATTCAGACAGGCGGATATCCTCCCGGGCCTGCAATGAGCAATGATGAAAGATGTGTTTAAGAAAGGGGAATCACCGTGGAGATTCATGAATCCGCTGAAGATTATCTGGAGCAGATTCTGATGCTGCTGGAGCAAAAGGGATACGCCCGATCAACGGATATTGCCTTCGGGCTGAATGTAACCAGGCCGTCCGTGAGTGTCGCCATGAAAAAACTGAGAGAAAACAAGTATATCACGATGGCGGAGGATGGGCTGATTTCCTTAACGGATAAAGGCTATGCCATTGCGAGAAGGATTTTTGACCGGCATAAAGCGCTGACAAAGTATCTGGTGCAGCTGGGGGTCCCCGAAGAGATTGCCCGGGAGGACGCGTGTAAAATCGAGCATGATCTTTCCGAGGAATCCTATGCTGCCATCTGTACGCAGATTAAGTAAACCGGGCTGTCTGACCCGTGCTTGCCGGCTTCAAGGACCGGCTCCATACAGATGTCGCCTGAGCCTGGAGAGTGCTCCCACGGCATTGAATACCCTAAAAAAGAACCCCTGCTGTTCTGATGATGAACAGACAGGGGTTTTTGGCTGAAAGGGACATCTTTCGACGTCTGTTTGATGCCGCGGCCGGGAAGACTCAGTACCCCAGCAGCCGCGGAAGGAAAGCCGTCAGATCGGGCCATACGCTGATGGCGATCAGAACGATCACATTGCACAGCACATACGGCGCCGCGCCTTTGAAGATGTCGATAATCGGCATCCGGTTGATCTTGTTGCAGGCATTCAGGCACATCCCGACAGGCGGTGTCACCAGACCGATGGCCAGGCCGGTAATCATCATGGCTCCGAACTGCAGCGCGGAGAACCCGTAGTTCTGCATCACGGGCAGCATGATGGGCGTCAGGAGAAGGATGGCCGGGCTCACGTCGATAAAGGTACCGATCACCAGGATCAGCACGTCGAACATCAGCGCGATCCCGATGCGGGAGACGTTCATGCTGATGAAGAAATTGGCGATGATGTCCGGCACCTTCTGGATGGTCAGGATCCAGGTGAAAATCTGCGTGAAGCCGATAATGATCATGACCGAGGAAGATGCGATCAGCGTTTTTTTCAGCGCGTTCCAGATCGCCTTCCAGGTCAGCTCCCGGTACAGGAAGAAGCCAACCAGCACGCTGTACAGCACAGCGACACCGGCGCTTTCGCTGGCGGTGCAAACGCCGCCGGACACACACACGATGATGAAGACAGGCATCAGCAGCGCGGGAATACCGGCCAGGACATCATGCCAGAACTGTTTGGCGGAGAAAGCTTCGCGCACGGGATGCCAGCCTTTTTTGTGGCTGAACCAGAACACCAGCACCAGCTGGGTCAGACCGATCAGGATGCCGGGCACGGCGCCTGCCATGAACAGCGCGCCGATGGACGCGCCGGATACCATGGCATATACCACCATGGGGGTTGACGGCGGGATAATCATGCCCATGGTTGAGGAAGCCACCGTAATGCCGGCGGACGCTGATTTGGGATAGCCTTTCTGCTCCATGGCGGGAATCAGGATGCTGCCCAGCGCCGATGTGTCGGCTACGGAGGAACCTGAAATGCCGCCGAAGATCATGGAGGCTACGATATTCACCTCGCCCAGACCGCCGTGGATGGGCCGCAGGATCTGCATGCAGAAGTTGATAATGCGCTTGGTGATGCCGCCGGTGTTCATCAGTTCGCCCGCCAGCATGAACAGCGGCATGGCAATCATCAGTTCACTGTATACGCCGTTCCAGATGCGCTGGGGCATCATACTGAGAAACATGGGCTGGGCCGCGCTCAGATAGGTGATGCAGCTGGCACCGATGGAGAAAGCCAGCGGCACGCCGATGGCCGCGAATACGATCAGACCGATCAGAAGAAATACGATCGCCATAAACGTTGCCTCCCCCCTTAATCCTGTTTCGCTTCCGCCGGCCTGTCCTGAGGCTCAAAGGCACTCAGGGGCGCGCGGATGTGCTGGATGATTTTTACTACGATACAGAAGGCGCAGATCACGCCGCAGACCGGCATGATGCCGTACATGTAGGACATGGGAATCTCCATGCCCTGGCTGATCTGTTTGCCCATTTTGAGCGTATACTCCCAGCTGTAACGCACAAAGAGGAAATCCACAGCCAGCATAATCAGGCAGTTCAGTACGGCGATCCAGCGTTTGACAGCGGGCCTGAAATGATCATACAGCATGTTGATGCTCACGTGCTCGCCCTTGAGCACGTTCAGCCCCAGCCCCCAGAAGGTGGTAAACGCGAACAGCGTCACGTTGAATTCGGAAACGGATTTCCAGCTCAGCGAAAAGCAATACCGCATGATTACGGTAAAGATCACCAGCACCGCCAGCAGGCCTATGGCGGCCGCTCCGACGCCGAAGTAGATCTTTTCGGCAATACCGCCGATTTTTTTCATGGTACAGTTCTCCTTTCAGAAAAGAGCGGGCCGGGGCCGGAGCCCCGATCCGCTTGCTTTTGAAATTGGAACAGAGGAATTACTTGGCGGCAGCAACGATGGCCAGCATCTCGTCCATTTCTTCCTGGGTGCAGATTCCTTCGTCCACCATCTGCTTGTATACAGGCTGGCTGGCTTCCTGGAAAGCCTTCAGCTCTTCTTCGGTGGGAATGTACACTTCGGCGCCGCTGTCGATGATCTGCTGCTTGGCGTTCTCGCTGTTTTCATCGATCAGCTGGTCATTGTATTCACCCATCTCCGTGGCACACTCGCTGATAATGGTGCGGAACTCCTCAGGCAGACCGTTCCACCAGTCGGCATTTACATAGAAGGGATCGGGATGGAACTGGTAATTCACCTGGGTGAAGTATTTCTGCACTTCATAGAATTTCATGCCCAGCACGTTGACCCAGGGATTTTCCTGGCCGTCGGCGATACCGGTCTTCAGGCCCATGTACAGGTCAGCATAGGGAACCGTGGTGGTGGTGGCACCCATGGCAACGAAGGTCATATCGATGGTCTTCATGCCGTTGGTGCGCATCTTCAGGCCTTCCAGATCAGCCGGCTTGGTGATGGGGTGCTTGTTGTTGGAGAACTGACGGTAGCCGCCGGCGTCACACAGATTGATGATCACGGTGCCGGTGGTTTCCTCGGCTTCGGCGCAGACTTTCTTGGCCAGATCGCTCTGCAGCAGAGCCGTGACTTCGGCACGGGTGTTGGTCAGGAAGGGAGCCGTGAACATCAGCAGACGGGGGCTGAAGTCAAACTGCCCGCCGCGCATGCCCTGGGTAACGCCCTGCACGACCTGCTCCAGCATTTCCTTTTCGGTGCCCAGCTGTCCGTTGCCGAACACGGTGACTTTTACGTGACCATGGGTCTTTTCGGCCACATCAGCCGCGAATTTCTCCATGGATACCCAACGGGGGTTGCCTTCGGGCTGGGCATGACCAACCAGCATTTCGAAATTGCCCAGGGACGCGTATGGATCCTCGGCCAGGGCGCTGACGCAGCCCAGCAGCAGCATCGCGGTCAGAATTACAGCCAGCAGTTTTTTCATTTTCATTTCCTCCTTTTTGTCAGGCGCATCATGTGATTGCGCTATCTTGTATACATAATAGCATGTTCCTTTCTGATTCGCAATAGCCTTTTTCATTTTTCTTCTGTCGATTTTTCGGCCGGTTTATGCAAAACAAGCTGAAACGGGATAAAAACGGCAGAGATGCGGAAAAAAGCGAACGGTCTTGTATACAAGTTATTGACATTTCCTGTCCGTTCAGATAAGATAACAAACGAGAACTGAACTCCCTTCAGGAGGCGTTGATATGGCGGATACTCCCGTGATGGATCACGAACAGCAATTTCAACTGCTGTCCAGTGAGATTCTGCACTTTATCCGAAAGCCCGGCGAACGGCTCAGCGAAAACGACCTGTGCCAGCGCTTCGGGCTGTCCCGCACACCCGTGCGCAGCCTTTTGCAGCGGCTGCAGGAAAACGGCCTGGTACAGATCGTACCCCGGCGCGGCAGCATGGTTACCCGGCTGGATCTGGATGTCATCAATCAGCTGATCTACGAGCGTGCCGCGGTGGAAACCATGGTTCTGCGGGACTATATTCTGCGGTGTACGCCGGCGGATGTGGAAAGAGTCCGCTACCTGTATGATCAGATGAGACAGGCTGCGGACCGGTTCGGCGAAACGGATTTTGACATGGATCTGTTTTTTCGGGCAGATCTGGGCATGCACAGCGAGTGGTTCCGGACGCTGGGGCTGGAATTCCTCTGGAAACGGCTCAGCAGCCCGAATTCCAGCTATACCCGTTTTTGTATGCTGGACATCATGGCGGGCCGGAATATCCCGGAAGTGCTGGGGGAGCACGGAGAGATGCTGCGCCTGATTGAGGAAGGGAGCACGGAGGGGATTGAAGCGCTGCTCAAGCGCCACCTCTATGGCGGTATCCGGCGGCTGGGACCGCAAATCTATACCGATTATGCCGCTTACTTTGAACCTTT
>JAFRGU010000254.1 GCA_017433675.1 Clostridia bacterium | reverse complement strand
GCAGCGGATATATTGGTCGCATAGATGGAATTGGCCCAGTCATAAAAAATCCACGACCACTCAGTTTTTGAAAAACGTTTTTCTTTTGCCAAAAGGATAACATCCCTTTCCTGTTTTCTGTCGGTTTATTATTCCACATCTCCGCCGCGATGTCAAATTCTTTCCTTGACGGTGGGTTTTCCTCTGGGCTACAATAAAACAGGAGCCGTTATCCGGCTCCTGATCTTCAGATTCAGTAGTTCCAATCGGTGATTTCTTCCGGGACAATCATCTCCGGTTCAGCCGGAGCCAGCCCCGGGTTTTCCGCGGCAGGCAATGCCAGCCCTTCAGGGGGATTAGCTTCTGCTTTCAGAACCGGTTCCGACGTATTGACCGGCGCTTCATGCTCCACAACGCTGATCAGCGGTTCCTGCAGTGTCACAAACTCCGACAGGATGTAGCAGTGCAGTCCGCCGGCATCCACCTCACTCCATTTCTCGTCCTGTTCGAAAACGGAGATGGGCGTTCCAACCGGGAATTCGGCAATCTGCCGGGCTTTGTTGCTCTTGGAAGACCGGACGTGCACCGTGCTTCCCTTGGTAGTGGCTTTCCCCTTGACGGTAATGATCCCGGCAGCATATTGTCTCGGTTTGTTGTCATAGAAGGTCAGCGTACTGGTCAGCACATATCCCCGGACCCCCTGGTTGTCGATCAGCGTCCATGTTTTGCCGGTGCTGATCACCAGCAGCACCGTGCATTTCTCCGCGTGCCCCATCACAAAGGCCTTCTGGCTTTTCTTGGCCCGCATGGTCGCGTAGGTCTGCTTTGTGGTGGTAACAACAGCCAGTACCTTGTCCTCGGGTGCTTCTGTATCCCAGACGATCGATGCTGTCGGCACAAGCATTCTCGTCCCGTCCACCACGATGGTGCTGCGGCCCAGCCCCAGCGTTTCGATCGTTGCAGGATGGGGATCACCGTTTACGTCGATATAGGCAACGCCGGTGGTTACGCCTAGCTTCGCGTTCGCTTTGGCCAGCCGCGCCGCCCATTCCGCCTCGGTCAGATGCCCGGATCCCGTACCGTCACTGCCGGCATCGATCTGCATCGATCCGCTCTGGAGGGTCACGCTCCCGTCCGGGTTTATGATTGCGGTATCCGGCAGGCTGTTCAGCGAGCCGTCGGAAGAGGAAACGGTCATGCCGCCGGAGGAAGAATACGATGGCGCTGGTACTGAAGAGGAACCGCTGTCTCCGTCAATGGGATATGCGACACCTTCCCCGATATAATACCCGGGCATATGGGTGCCCCACTCGTCTTCCGATTCATCGATCACATTCCCGTTCGCGTCCACGTAAAGCCCTTCGCTATTTTTGCTCAGCGCCAGAGCCGTGTTCAGGGTGGCGATCATTCCCATTGCCAGCAGGCAGGCGATCCATCGTTTCATCCGATGCATTCCCTCCGGTTTCCTTTTTCGGAAGTTGTTACTTCCGAACAAAGAGATAATACAATATTTAGTGGTATTTGTCAACAGAAGTGTAATTTATCCGTAATATTTATGAAAAGAGAGGCTCATATGAACATTTCCAAGAAGGATGCCCTGAAATGGTTCACTTTTTTCGCTGCTCTCCCCGAGGACCAGCCACTGGGCTGCCGACAGCAGGAAATAGCCCTGGCGGTTTTTTCCCAGATCGAGCGGGCGGCAGAATCCCGCTTCCAGGCGCTTCTGGCCGAAATTCCCGGCCTGAAGCAGCTGGGGGCCGGTCCCAGCTCCCTTTTCGTCGGGCCGGAGGAGCGCTTCCCTGCCGGCTGCCGTTCCTGCCTGCTTGGCACCGGTCTCAGCGCTGTCCGGAAAACGAACCGCTGCAATGCCCGCTGCCCCTTCTGCTATGATTTCGGTGTACTGGATACCATTCCGCCGGTCGGGGAAGGTCTTTGGGAGATTGGGGGAGGAAAATACCGGGAGGAAGATCTGCCCCTGCTTTTCGCCCTGCAGGGGAAACCGACCGGTATTGCCTATGTGTATCTGGAACCGATGATGGAAATTGAGAAATATTACGGCATCATCCGGCGTTTCCATGATGCCGGAGTCCATCAGCATCTGTATACCAATGGCATGGGTGCCACCGAAGACCGTCTCCGCGCGCTCGGGGAAGCCGGACTGGACGAAATCCGTTTCAACCTGGGCGCTTCGGATACATCCGATACCGTTCTGGAAAACATGAAAACAGCGAAGCGTTTCATCCCTCAGGTCGGAATTGAAACGCCCATGACCCGTGAGTTTGATCAGCAGTTTCATGCGAAGAAGAACCGGATCCTGGAGTCGGGGATTGATTTCATGAACTGCGCAGAACTGCACCTGAATGAAAACAATCTCGTGAATTACTGGGGAGAGAACCTGTATTTTTACAGGATGGGTTATCTGAGTCCGGTTTTCAGCCGGGAGATTTCTCTGAAACTGATGCGGGAGGCCGCAGAAGAGCACTGGCCCATCGTCGTGCATGACTGCTCCAATCGCACCAAATTCGCCCGGGATCTGAATCAGAAGCGGAAGGAGGGCGGCTGGTTCGGTCAGACCAGTTACGGCTGTGAACTCCCCGGCTATCCCTATGAAGCATTTCTGCCCATCCTGGAGGACCCATCCTTCTCGTTTCTGGAAGAAGAAAAACTGCCCCGGGGGTACCGGCCCGGGGACATTGTCCTGTGATAGAGGTGCACCCAATGGAACTTGGAGGTCTGCGGGAAGGATGCCGAAGGTGGAATTTCCCGGCTGAAATGCAGCGGAAAGCTGATTAGGCCACCTTCGGAAAGGAGGATAACGAATGAAGGGGTTGGAATTGGCCAGAAGCTACTGGGAAGCCTTTGGCCGGGAAATGCTGGATCGGGATTTTCCAGATTTGAAAGAAAAAATCGCCGTCGGTCTCTGCGGCAGCGGCAGTGAAGTGCTGGGCTATGATGACAGCGTCTCCCGGGATCATGATTTCGAACCCGGTTTCTGCCTTTTCCTGCCCGGAGAGGATGTGGTGGATCGTCGGGAGGCTTTTCAGCTGGAACGAGCCTATGCAAAGCTTCCCCAGGAGTTCATGGGCTTCTCCCGCGCCAGAATGTCCCCTGTCGGCGGAAACCGCCACGGCGTCCTTCGGCTGGCCGATTTTCTGCGGGAGAAAACAGGCACGCCGGACGGAAGCCTTTCCGCCCGGCAATGGCTTTCCGTCCCGGAGCAGAATCTGCTGGAAATCACCCGGGGAGAAATCTGGCTGGACGCCAGCGGCTTCTTTACCGCCATCCGTCAGACCCTTTCCCGCTTTCCGGAAGATATCCGCCTCCGGAAGCTCAGCGGCGAACTTCTGATCATGAATCAGAGCGGTCAGTACAATTTCCGCCGTTGCCTGGATCATGGGGAAACTGCTTCCGCCATGCTGGCTGTGCATGAATTTGTTCATGCTGCGCTCCATGCGCTGCATCTGCTGGAAGCAGCATATCTTCCGTATTATAAATGGGCCTTTCGTTCTCTTCGGGCCTTTAGCCAGGACAGAGCTTCCCAGGCGAATCGACTGGAATCCCTGCTCTTCGGCGGTGCAGATGCCGATGCGCTGGAGGATCGGGAACTGGTCATGGCAGATCTGTGTCAGGAGCTGGCGGAAGAACTGCAGGATCGGGGTCTCTCGGACGCTTCCTGCTGTGATCTGGAGCAGCACGCCTATTCCGTTGCCGATCACATTCAGAATCCGGAAATTCGCAATATGCATATCCTTTCCGGTGTGAAGAATGCATAGCCAACCGCCATACATGCCGTTCGTTATCAGAATCCGGAATTTTCAGTCTTCATCCTCGACCATATATCCGGTAATGTGTTCGAACAGATCATCCTTCTTTTCATCCGGCCCGACCAGAGAGCGGTACAGCCCGAACAGACTACAGTCGCACGGTCCGGAATCCTTTACTTCGTATTCTGTATCCCGCTGGGAAACATGGCAGTAAAATGCCTCCGTTGCCACGTCGAAAGCGGTTTTCCCGCCGAATTCTTCAAGGGGAATCCGCCAGTCGAAGTCAATCACGTTTTCTCCATACAGATGAATATAAAGCTTCGGTACGTCCCACCCTCCGTACTGTTCGTAGGATTCTTTAAATTTTTTAGGGTTGACCGCGAAATCCAGTGCTTTCACGGCCGCGTCTGCGCTGACCCGATGCGCTCCGTGTCCGTATTCGCCGTTGAAGTCGTGCGTAATGAGGACTTCCGGCCGGAACCGGCGCACCCATCCAGTCACCAGCTTCAGCACACCCTCTTCACCCCATTTACTGTACTGATCCTTTGCGCTCAGGGAATAAGTATCCCGCATATATCCGAAAACCGGATAGTTCCGGACCCCGCACATCCACAACCCGTCCAGTTCCTCCAGCCGGCGTCTGGGGAGGGTAGGTACCAGAATACAGACCTGGACGTTCTTTTTTTGTACGCCGGCATAAACCGGCAGCACGCCGCCGAACCACAGCAGCTCATCATCCGGATGCCCGGCCATCAGCATCAGATCCGCTTTCTCGCACGGCGGATTCCAGCGCTGCACCTGCTTTGGCAGCTCTCCCCGGCTGTAAATATGAATCTCTGCCAGGGGGATGGGGGTGCTTTTTTTTGCGCTCCGGGGATTTGCCACCCGGATCTCACGGATTCCCTCCGGCAGCTCCAGGCATTCGGAAAGGAAAGTCCCATCTGTTTTTGTAATTTCCTCCCAGTTTCCGCCGGCGTCTTTGACCTGGATCGCGATGGCATGCTCATGTTCATACCACTGGAACCAGACCGCTCCAATGTTCTCTCCCTTCGGCGCCTGGATCTCGATTGTCGCAAGCTTCCCGCCGGCGGAATTCCAGTAGGTTTTATAGTTGTTGTCCAGTGCTTTGCTGAATTCCTTCTTTTTGGAAGCCGGAGTAATCCTGCAATCCCTGGTGATATCCCGGGCAGCTTGTCTTGCTGCGGATGCATCCGCTTCGGCCGGTCCCGTTGCCCCGGTCCATCCTGCGGTCAGGATACACAGGACTGCCGTCAGGACCGCCAGAATTCTCTTTCCCCCAGCCATCCGGTTATCCCGAATCTTACTGCTCTGCACTGCGCTTCTCCTCCGTCCCCTGTTCTGTCTCCTGATGTTTAAAACCCATCCAATGCGATATCGGATGGGTCATTTTCTCTTCAGATTCCGGGCCCATTTCTGAACCTTCCCGGAAAACGTTTTTTCCTTCTTTTCCGCTATCTCCGCGTCCAGCGCCCATCTTCGGTACTCCCGGTTGTC
>JAFRGU010000253.1 GCA_017433675.1 Clostridia bacterium | reverse complement strand
CCGGAATCGTTTCGGACATGTCCACCCCTCCCTTCGATACCCCACAGGGGTATCCTTGATGCAGCGCCATTTTATACCCCCGGGAGGTATTTGTCAACACAATTACCCGGATGATATCGGGATAAGCACCCTTGAATCTTGAAGACGGATGTAGTAGAATGACGCGATATCATGCTGAAGTGGTATTCATGATTCTGGTAATGAGGAATGGTTGAGGAAAACATGGAACAGAAAATGAAGCTGCTGATTATCAATCCAGGCTCCACGTCGACGAAAATCAGCGTCTATGAAAACGAGAAATCTCTCTTTGAAAAAAGCCGCTTTCATGATGCGCCGGTTCTGCTGCAGTATCCCCATGTCAATGATCAGGTTCCCTTCCGTTACGGCGTCATCCTGGAGATGCTGAAGGAGGGCGGGGTTGATCCCGCGGAAATCGATGTGGTTGTCGGACGCGGCGGCAGCGCATACACCCAGCCGAGCGGCGTCACCGTGATCGACCGGAAGCTGTACGAAGACACCGTCGCTGCGGTCGGCGGCAGTGAACATGCAGCCAAGCTCGGCGTCATGCTGGCCTGGCGGTTTATCCAGGATTATCCTGTTCCGGCTTATACGCTGAATCCCACCAACGTGGATGAGTACTGCGATTTCGCCCGCCTGACAGGAATTCGGGGCATATACCGCTTCGGACATTCTCATACGCTGAACCAGAAGGCCGTAGCGGAGTTTCATGCCCGGTCCATGGGCAGGCGTTATGAGGACTGCCGCTTTATCGTAGCTCATATCGATGGGGGAATTACGGTCGGCGCCCATGATCATGGACGCATGGTCGACGGCAGTATGGGCGCTGATGGGGAAGGTTCGTTTTCTCCCACCCGCATCGGTTATGTGCCGGTGCTGGAGCTGCTTGATTACCTTCAGGAGCATTCTCTGGACGAGGTACGGAGGATGTGTTCCAGGTCAGGTGGATTTGTCAGTCTTTTCGGCACCTCAAACTCGGACACCATCCATGCGATGGTGGATCGGGGAGACAGAAAAGCGGCGCTGGTCTGGAACACAATGATTTACCAGATCTGCAAGAATATCGGGGAAATGAGCGCAGTTCTGTGCGGAAAGGTGGATGCCATTCTGCTTACAGGCGGACTGATGCGTTTTAATGACATCGCGGAAGGAATACGGGAACGCTGTGGCTGGATTGCGCCGATTCATGTCTATCCCGGAGAAATGGAGCAGGATGCGCTCGCGCTCTCGGTGCTGAAAGTGCTTCGCGGCCAGGCGGAAGCAAGAATTTACAGCGGGAAGCCTGTCTGGCAGGGTTTTGAGGGGATCACCTTCTGATAGATCGGGGGAGGAGAAGCGGATGAGCATGATTGAACTGGTCTGGGAAAAAGCCCGACGGAATCAGAAGAGGATCGTTCTGCCCGAGGGGGAGGAGCCTCGTACCGTGCAGGCAGCGGCCATGGTGCGCGATGAAGGTCTGGCAGTTCCCATCCTTCTGGGAGATCCGGAAAAAATCCGATCCGTCGCCGACCAGAACGCGACCGACCTTCATGATATTGAATATTTCTCACCCTCCGGCAGTCCGAAAGCCGGCGCATATGCGGACGCACTTTATGAACTGCGAAAAGCAAAGGGGCTGAGCCTGGAGGATGCGGCTCGTCTGACTGCCGATCCCATGTATTACGGTATTCTGATGGTCCGGCTCGGAGAAGCCGACGGGCTGGTCTCCGGAGCGGTTCATACGACGGGGGACATGCTGCGTCCCGCGCTGCAGATCATCAAAACCAGGCCGGGCATCAGCATCGTTTCCTCCAGCTTTCTGATGAACTGCCCCAATAAAAATCTTGGGCAGGATGGATTGCTGGTCTATGCCGATTGTGTGGTGGTGCCCTGCCCGACAGCCGGTGAACTGGCGCAGATTGCCGTCACAGCCGCTGATACCGCCCGCGTTCTGTGCGGTATTGAGGAGCCTCGCGTAGCGCTGCTTTCCTTCTCGACAAAGGGAAGTGCAAAGCACGAGCTGGTGGACAAGGTTCGTCAGGCAGTCGAGATCGCGCATGAAATGGCGCCGGAGCTGCTGCTGGATGGCGAGATGCAGCTGGACGCTGCGCTGGTTCCGGAGGTTGGTCTGCTGAAAGCACCGGGAAGTCCTGTGGCCGGTCGTGCCAATGTGCTGGTTTTTCCCGATCTGCAGGCCGGCAACATCGGTTATAAAATCACGCAGCGCATTGCCGGAGCGGAATGCTATGCCGTTCTCCAGGGGCTGGCCAGACCCTGCAATGATCTTTCCCGCGGATGCAGTGTGATGGATATTGTGAATACCATCGCTCTGACCGCGGTGCAGGCCGGACAGTCATCCTGAACGGGTCAGGACGTTCTTCCCCGCAGATACGGGAAATGGGGCAGGAATCGCATTCCTGCCCCATTATTTTGCCAGGCTTCATGTTACCGCCCGGCTGCTGATAACTTCTCCGCTGTATCCAGGGATTCTCGCAGCGTACTTCGAACTGCACCGGGTCCGGCAATCTCCATTTGGAAAAGCGCCTCAATCTTTTCACCGATCCCTGCTTTCATCAGATCCAGGCCGAAAATATGACTGTT
>JAFRGU010000252.1 GCA_017433675.1 Clostridia bacterium | reverse complement strand
CTCATTACACAATCTCGTTCTATCAGGAAACCTCCAGGAAGGTGCACCGGAACATACGGCTCGCCGTGATATCCGATCTCCACAACCGGGAGTATGGGGAAGGCAATGCGACGCTGATCTCCGACATCAGTGCGCTGAAGCCGGACCTGATTCTGTTTCTGGGTGATATGGTTACCAAAGCGGACGGGAACTATGAACCCATGCTGAATCTCGTGTCCGCCCTGAGCCGGATTGCGCCGTGCTACGGTGTGCTGGGCAATCACGAAAGCGAGCGCATTTATTACCGGGAGGACAGGGAACTGCCCAAAAGGTTTGAGAACGCGGGGCTGAAGCTGCTGCGCAACGCACAGGAAACGATCCGCATCGGCAGGGATCAGGTCCAGCTGATCGGCCTGGAAGGCACGGTATACGGATTTGACGAATACGGCGGCCGGGCTTTCATGGATCAGGTGCGCTTCGATCCGTCCGTGTACTGCATTGTGATGAACCACATTCCGGTCCTGTTTGAGGAAAAGCTGTCTGCCTACGATTTTGACCTGGGGATCGCCGGGCATGTTCACGGCGGCACTGTGATACTTCCGCACTTCGGCGGGCTGTACAGCGACGAGGAAGGCTGGTTACCCCGATACTATGCCGGGGAATACTTGCTGGGCGATCAGAAAAAGCTGATCATCAGCCGGGGCATGGGCGATTCCAAGTCCATTCCGCGGATCAACAACATGCCCGAACTGGTCATTATCGATATCAGCAGCTATTGATCTTCCGGTACAGCTGGGCTGAACGCGGAGGCATTCAGCCTTTTTTCCATCCGGCAATTCTTGAAAGCTGAAGCGACTCAGCGTATAATTGCCGGCGGAAGCCAAGGAAAGGAGTGTATGGACCATGAAGAAGATCTTTGCGATCCTGGTGACCCTGAGCCTGCTGTGCGCTGCGTGCGCGGCGATGGCTGATCTGGAAACTCCCGACTTCGACAGCATGCCCGCCGTGGTGCTGGAGGATGAGGACACGACGGTGGAAGAAGCCGCGTTTGAAGGCGAATGGGTGCTGAAGGCCGCCTTCGCAGGCAGGGATTATATCTACGATCAGACACTGGCTGAGTCCTATGATTTCAACTTCATGCCGTATGTGATCGCGGACGGGAAAATCACGCAGGACGAGCAGAACGAGTTCGGCGAATTCGTTACAGTGGAAATGCCCTATACCTTCGAGGCCGGGCAGCTGCAGGGTGAGGATAAGGACGGCCGTGCTTTCGCAGTGGAGCTGCTGGAAGACGGCAACATCGTGATGTCCGTATTCTATCCCGGGGAGGGAGACGAGATGGTCTGCCTGTCCCTGTTCCTGACCCATCCCGCTGAATAAAGCAGGAAAAACAGGTTATTCCTGATGAACGCACCGGAATGATCCGATGCGTTTTTGATTTATCCTGAAGCGCAAAGGATCATTTCTTTGCTGTTCCCGGCAGGCGGGGCTGATGAGAATGCAGAACGGGAAGTGCCCGCAGGCATCAGTTTTTTGACACGGTTCACTGAATATGTTATGATTTGCCGGCTCCCGACAGGGGAATGGAGGAATGAAATGCGCAGGTTTATTGCCGCTTTGACCCTGGCGGTCATGGTATTCTCCGCGGCGGATGCGCCGGCGGAGGAGCTGCCGGATGAAGAAATCTTGGAAGAGGTACTGCCGGACAGCGATGCTCCGGCGGAGAACGGGCAGTACCGGGTAGGAGAGGCAGCGGATTTTCTGCTGGGCGTGGTGCCTGAAGCTTCCGAGATTACGCCGGCCTGCCGTTCGGAAGAACATCCCGAGCACGGGGAGGGATGCTTCTGGTGTACGCCCATGGATCTGGAGAATGAAGAAGCCATCTGGAAGATGCTGACCTCACCGATTACCGTGGTTCAGGCGAAGGAGAATGCCAAAGCGCTGGACGATCAGATGCGCCAGACGTTCGTGTATGCCGAGCCCGACGAGAAAAGCAAAAAGATCGGGATGGTGACGGGACAGAGCCAGGGCCTGCATGTGCTGGAATCCCGGGACGGCTGGACGAAGGTGGAGACCTATTCCACCAGCTTCCACGACAGCAAGGTGAAGAACTGGAACGGCTTCGTGACCGGCTGGATCCCGACCCGGAAGCTGATTACGGACATGGAGGTGAACCAGCGTTACGGCATCATCGTCGACAAGCTGACCCAGCGGCTGTACCTGTTTGAGAACGGCCACCTGGCCACGTCGCTGGTGATCTCCACGGGGCTTTACAACAAAAGGCAGCCGTACAATGAATCCCGCTCGGGGGAATACCTGCTGATTTATTACCGGAAAGGCGACCTGCCGGACGGGAACATGCATTGCTATATGCCGATCCGTTTCAACGCGGCCGATTACCTGCATGAGGTACCCTGCATCATTCGGGCCGGAGAAAGCCGGAAGGATGCAAACTACAAACCGTATGAATCCAAGCTCGGAAAGCGTGCCAGCCATGGCTGCATCCGGGTCCAGCGGCAGAAAAACAGCCAGGGATACAATATGAGCGTGCTGTTCAACATGCTGAAGAAGAGCGTGGAGGCCGGCGAGGGATATCCGAAAATGGTCATCTGGGAGGACTATCAGAGCCGACAGGTGAAAATCCCGGCGGATGATACGCCCCTGTACTACAATCCCAATGGCGGCTCCAGTTATCATGCCATCGCGAACTGCCCCGGCGTGAGGAAGAAATACCTGCCGCTGACCGCCTTCACCTACGGCGAACTGGAGGAGAAACCCTATCGCAAGCTTTCTCTCTGCCCCTACTGCCAGCCCACGCCGCGGAGGAAGACGCTGGAGGAGATTAACCAGGAGCACGCTGATTTTTCCCCGGGTGAGGTCATGAGCTACCATAAGAAGAAATAAACAGGCCTTTTTCCTCAAGAATTGACGAGTGGTCTTTCGTTCACTGTAATGGGTAATCGAAAGATCGCTGCCTTTTCAGGTTTTTTACCCGGTTTTTTACCCAACCCCAGTCCCCTGACTCCCGGCTGCCATTCTCCCGGAGAATGCGTATATATAAGTGCCGGCCTTCAGAAGGCGGGCATGAAAAAACAGCAGGTGCTTTGAAAGACATACACAAGGCAGCCGGAAAGGAAGAAATTCATCATGAACCAGCAGATGATTAATGATACAATCCTGATTGCGCTTCCCCCCGGAATTCCATCAGATGGATCCGGAAGAGAAGAAAGGGATTTATGCCATGTCAACCGTGATCCCGGAATGGAGTGCATACGACACGGAACGGCATATGATTTTTGCGGCCTCGTGGAAGCAGATGAACAGCATCCTTGCCATGATGGCCTGTTCGATGGATGGGGAGAAGGGCCTCGAAAAGCGGATGCGGATTGCGCTGCGGGACCGGAATTACCATTTCGGTGAATACATCAGAGGGGAACTGGGAGAGAAAAAAGCATTCGGATTCACCTTCCGATACCAGGGGAAGGAAGGTGAACTTCTGAACCGGACCATGATGGTCCGGGATGGAGGATGCATTTACTATCTTACGTCCCAGATCCGGACAGACCGGGAAAATGAATCGGGGGCGATTATGGATGAAATCTGGCGTTCACTTACCTGGAAGTGAAGAATCAGAAAGCAGAACCCGCGGAATGGACTG
>JAFRGU010000251.1 GCA_017433675.1 Clostridia bacterium | reverse complement strand
GTTCCCCTCCCTCCTGGATCTTTTCCATGATCGCTTCAGCCAGCCGGATCTGTTCCGGCTGTGGAGGCTGTCCGTTCTGCTTTTCATAGAATTCCGACAGCAGATCCATCGGTGACCGGTTTTCCACGGCTTCCGCTCCATAGGAAGAGAACGGATTCCGTGTCCGGGTGTTATCGTAGTCCAGCTTCATGATGTTTGGATAGATAACCCGCAGCCTTTCCAGCGCGTCCGCGACATCCTCTTCATCCGTCAGGATGACATGAAGATAATCTTCCCGGGGAGTCCCTTCGTAAGTCGTCCGGCTGGTCAGCTCATTGTAGCTGCCCCGGATTTCCCGCAGATCCCGTATCGGGGTCAGCGGAATAGTCCAGATGACCGGAGGCGTTCCCTTGGCGCATGTTTCGACAACGGTTACGGATTTATGGTGGTTCTTCTCGGAAAAAGAGTATTTCAGTGGGGTTCCGCAGTAACAGATCCGGCCGTTTCCGAGCGTCTGGGGTCCGTGCAGGTGTCCCAGTGCGACATAATCAAAGGGGGCAAAAACGGAAAGATCCACACAGTCAGTACCGCCGACTGAGAACGCTTCTGATTCGCATCGCTCGCCACCCGCCGCGAACTGGTGACATACCAGAATGTTCCGTTCTGTTGGGTTGATTTGCATTTTTTCAATGGCGACGCGCATCGCATCCGTGTAGGTCTCAATCTCCTCTTCCGGATATGCTGCCCGGACATGCGCAGGCTTGATGAAGGGCAGCAGGTAGATGTTTACCCTGCCCCATTCGTCTTCCAGCGTGATGGGGGTTACTTCTCCTGTATATACAGGGGAAAGATAAATCCCGCCTGTTGCCAGCAGCCTTCCGCCGAAGGCAATCCGCTCGGCGGAGTCGTGGTTTCCGCTGATGATGAAAACCGGGATCCGTGGTTTCATCCGGCTGATTCGCACCAGAAACTCATCCAGAAGCGTGACGGCTTCTCCGGGTGGAACCGGTTTATCATAAATATCTCCGGCAATCAGCACCCCGTCCGGCTGTTCTGCTTCAAGGATTCCGAGAATCTGCCAAAGAATATGCTTCTGATCCTCAAGCATGGAGAATTCATTGACCCGTTTTCCGAGGTGCAGGTCAGAAAGATGGATAAGTTTCATGATGATGGTTCCTTTGCTGATTCAATAATTCAAGTATTTTACCCGGGCGGCGGCGCTGGTAAAGAAGGCAGTCAGTGCTGTTAAAAAAATTTTACTACGAAACGTTTTTCCGGTCAATTGGATTCCCGCATGTACACGTCCGGCTGCCCGCGCTGGCATTCCGGAAGAATTCCCTTGACATCCGTGCTTTCCTACACTAAACTGTTTTCCGATTCGTATCGTGAGGAGGGAAACCGCCATGGCAATCATGGAAGAAACCTTCGGGATCAATGTCTTTAACGATTTTGTGATGCGGGAGCGTCTTCCCCGGGAGACCTATAAGGCCCTGCATAAAACGATTGATGACGGCCGCCGCCTGGATCCGCAGGTAGCCAGCGTGGTGGCAAACGCCATGAAGGACTGGGCGATTGAGCGCGGCGCCACCCATTATACCCATTGGTTCCAGCCCCTGAACAGCGTCACCGCCGAAAAGCATGATGCCTTTATTACGCCTGTCCCGGGCGGCCGGGTGATCAATGAGTTCAGCGGCCGGGAGCTGGTCCGGGGCGAAGCGGATGCCAGCAGTCTGCCCAGCGGCGGTCTTCGCTCCACCTTCGAGGCCCGCGGCTACACCGCCTGGGATCCGACTTCCTATGCCTTTATCAAGGATCATACCCTCTGTATTCCGACGGCCTACTGTTCCTACAGTGGCGAAGCCCTGGATAAAAAAACGCCCCTTCTCCGCTCCATGGAAGCGGTCAGCAGGCAGGCTGTCCGGGTACTGAAGCTCTTTGGCCGGGTGGATGCCACCCGGGTCGTGCCCTCCGTTGGTCCGGAGCAGGAGTATTTTCTGGTCGATAAAAAACTCTATGATCAGCGCAGCGATCTGATCTTTGCAGGGCGAACCCTCTTTGGCGCCCGGGCGCCCAAGGGGCAGGAGCTGGGAGATCATTTCTTCGGCACCATCAAGCCCCGCGTTCAGGCCTTTATGACCGAGCTGAATGAGGAGCTCTGGAAGCTGG
>JAFRGU010000250.1 GCA_017433675.1 Clostridia bacterium | reverse complement strand
GCATCTCCGGCGCCCCTCCCCAGCTTTACACTTTTTTCAAAACCATCGCCGTCCGTGCCGGCGCATAAATATAGAACCCAGTTCCCCGGTTCGCCACATACTCCGTCTGATACACATACCCGTGATCCACCAGTCCGGTGCCGCCGAACCGCGGTTCATCCGTGCTCAGAATCACCTGATACTTTCCTTCACCCGTCGTGTGGCATGGCAGGAAGAAATTCTGCTCGCTGTAGGTCGCGTGGAAGTCAAACAGGAACAGCAGGCCGCCGCGGCTGAAGGAGATGATCTTTCGTTCCTCGTCCACCCACAGGCTGACCGCCTGCGGATCCTCGAGCACGCCATGCTCCCGGGCCATCTGAATCATGGCCTCGTCAAAGTCATTCAGCCACTCGTATTTCAGCATCGGGTTATCCACCAGGGACCACTGCCGGCGGCAGTATTTGTAGCTCCACCCGTTTCCTTCCCGGGGAAAGTCAATCCACTCCGGATGGCCGAATTCATTCCCCATGAAGTTCAGATACCCGTTTCCGCCGCAGCCGAGGGCCAGGAGCCGGATCATCTTGTGCAGTTCAATCGCCCGGTCCATGGTCAGGCTGTGGTAGTCCTTATTCATCCCGGTGTACATTTCCGCATCCGCCATCCGGAAGATCAGGGTCTTGTCTCCCACCAGGGCCTGGTCATGGCTTTCGCAGTATCCGACCACCTTCTCCTGGGGCCGGCGGGTCGTCATCTCATACCAGAGACCGCCCATGCTCCAGTCCTCATCCCGGGTATCCTTCAGCAGCTTGATCCAGTAATCCGGCTCGCCCATGCCCAGCCGGTAGTCAAATCCGATGCCGCCCTCCTCAATCGGGAGGCACATGCCCGGCATGCCGCTCATATCCTCCGCCACGCTGGTCGCGTTTTTATCCACCTCGTGGATCAGTTCATTGGCCAGCTGCAGATAATTGATGGCGTCCAGATCCGTATTCAGGTTAAAGTACATGTGGTAATCCGTAAAAGCAGATCCCAGTCCGTGGTCATGATAGATCATGCTGGTCACGCCATCGAACCGGAACCCGTCGAAATGATATTCCTCCATCCAGAATTTCAGGTTGCTCAGCAGGAAATGCAGCACTTCCGGCCGCCGGTAATTAAACAGCCGTGTGCCCCAGGCCGGATGCCGTCCTTCTCCGCCCTCGAGGAAGTACTGACCGTCCGTCCCGTCCTGGTACTGCAGCCCTTCCCCGACGTTCGGACAGGCATGGCTGTGCACCACGTCCAGCAGTACCCGCAGCCCCATGCCATGGGCTTTGTTAATCAGATATTTCAATCCGTCCGGCTCTCCGTACCAACCGCTCGCAGCGAAGAAGTTGGAAACCTGGTATCCGAAACTCCCGTAATAGGGATGCTCCTGAATTGCCATCAGCTGCACGGTATTGTATCCCAGCTTCTGAATCCGCGGCAGAACCAGATCCGCGAATTCCGCATAGGTCCCGACCCGTTCCTCCTCGGTTGCCATCCCGATATGCGCCTCATAAATCAGGGGCGCCGGCGCCTTTTTCTTCTGGTATCCTTCATCCGTCCAAGGGAACGGGGCAGGATCCCAGACCTGTGCGCAGAGCACATGCGTCCGCGGATCGGACTTCACCTTCGTGGCATAGGCTGGCAGACGTTCGAATCCTTTCCCGTCCTTCTCCACCCACAGCTTGATAAACTGCCCGTGCTGCAGCGCATCCTCCCTCTCCAGCAGGATTTCCCAAACGCCGTTTTCTCCCCGCGTCATGGGATGGGTATCATGGCTCCATCCGTTGAAATCTCCCGTCAGATAAGCCGCATCCGCACCCGGCAGCCATTCACGCACAGCCCATCCGTTCTCCGTCCGGTGGATGCCGAAATAGAGATATCCGTCCGCAAATTCCTTCAGATTCCGGGCATTTTTCACCAGCTGATACCTTTTTTCCTTGAACCGGTCCATCCGCAGATCAATCTCTCCGCTGTAGGGGGCAAGCCAGGGATCAATCCTCGTAATTGCATAGGGGCTGACCAGCTTTCGAACGTCCATCCTTCTCTCTCCTTCCGCTCTTGCGCTCAGTATTTCTGCCGGGCTTATTCCGCTTTCACCAGCACACCGTTCACGTCATAGTATTCCGTCCCCCGAAGCTGTCCGTTCTCATTATAAAGATACCGGATCTCGCTGTATCCCCCGGCGGTATTCACCGGCTTCCCGTCAGTTCCGAGATAGGTCCGGGCGATCCGGAATCCATCCCCGTCCACCATCTCGCTGTACCCGGCGCAGCCTTCGGAGTTCAGAGCCGGAACGCTCTGGGCGTCGGCGTACCGCACCTGGCTCAGCCGTCCGTCTTCATCCCAGGTGTAGGTCCGGATGGCCGTCCCGGTCAGATCCTCAACGGTTTTTCCGTTTGCGTCCAGGCACGTCTCCCGGATCAGCAGGCCTTTGCTGAACTCCTGCTTCAGCAGGGTATACCCGTTCCCCGCCGGCACCGGATTTCCGCTTTCATCAAACCGGGCAATGGTGCAGGTCCGATCCCCGTCCCAGGTTTTCTCCTCGTAGGCGTATCCGCTGTTCAGCCGGATCATTTTTCCGCTCAGGTCGTAGTATTTGACGCTGAACTCTCTTCCGTTCTTATCCAGCTCCCTCTTGCAGCTCGCCCACCCTTCCGGGCAGACGGCCGCGCTACCGTCTGCGTGCTCAAAACGGATGCCGGTGAGCTTGTTGTTTTTGTTGACGGTCTGGATCAGCACCGCGTATCCGAGGGAAGTATCCACCGGGTTTTTCTTTTCATCCAGCCAGGTCGTTTTCGTCAGGATTTTCCCGCGGTATTCGCTTTTCAGCGCGGCGTATCCAAGGCTGGGAACCATCACCAGCCCGCCGTTTTCGCCGTAGTATCCCAGGGCTGTAACCCCGCCGTTGCTGTTGTAGGCGATCTTCAGCCGCGCGTATCCGGCGGCACAGTTGGCTTTCTGTCCGTTTTCGTTCAGATAGACGATCTCTTCCAGCCGGTGCCGGTTGCCGTAGGTCAGCATCCTCCCGTAGTATCCGCCCGTCGCGGCAGCCGGCTGCCCCGCCGCAGTAAAATACTTTTCCGTAATTGTTGTCCCGCTGTAGTTTCTCGTGGCGTAGGCATATCCTTCCGGCCCGGTCGTCATGGCGCCGTTCTCATCCTGCCATTCCAGGCGGACCACCTTGCCGCCCCGGGTGGTTTCCTTCAGCGTTGCTTCCGCACCGGCAGCACAGCAGAGCAAAAGAAAGCATGCTGTCAGCCATGCCGCAATCCGGATCTTTCCTGTTTTCATAACCAAATCATTCCATCCTTCTTTTCGGATCGTCGTTTTCGATGTCAGTATATCAAAAAGCATTCTGAAGTTCAAGCCCGGGAAGATGCGGGCCGTCGGTGATACCCCGCACCGAACCGCTTGGAGCCGGTGCCGGTTCAGTTCTTCTTCTGTCTCTTTTCAATCACTGCCGTCACTGCATAAATGGCGCCTCCCAGCAGGGTCAGCCCGGCCAGGGCTGCATACTCCATCCCCTGCAGCCGTTCCAGGAAAAACACTCTCGGCAGCAGGGATGCCAGCAGACAGAACGCGGCTGCGGAACCGGCCATGATGCATGCCCGTCGCCGGTTCAGTGGCCAGCTGGCACGCCCCAGCGCCAAAATTCCCATAAACCCGGCAACCCCGGTCGCCAGCGAGGAACAGACCCCGCTGCTCCATCCCGCTTTGGTCAGCAGCATCGCCACGGTCGCGCAGAGCGCCACCGCAACGCCGCCCGGCAGTGCGCGGCGAATGATGTTCTCCAGAAATCTTCCCTGAATCCGCTCACGGCTGGGTTCCATTGCCAGGAAAAATCCCGGCAGTCCAACCGTGCAGGCGCTCACGAGCGTCATCTGAATTGGCTGGAATGGATACATTCCCGGAAGTGCCAGCGTCAGCAGGCTCAGCAGGAAGCTGAAGATCGTCTTGGTCAGAAACAGCGTTGCGCTCCGGGTAATGTTATTGATGACCCTTCTCCCTTCCAGTACGATCTCCGGAACCACCCCGAAGTCGCTCTCCAGGAGCGTCAGCTGAGCAGCATGCCGGGCCGCATCCGCTCCTTCCTCCATGGCAATGGAACAGTCCGCAGCCCGCAGAGCCGGGATGTCGTTCACCCCGTCGCCGGTCATAGCGACAGTATGTCCCGCCGCTTTCAGCGCCTCAACGATCTGCTTCTTTTGTCCCGGAGCAACCCGCCCGAACACAGCGTACGCTTCGCACGCAGCCCGGATCTGCTCTTCCGTCTCCAGCGTCCGCGCATCAATAGCTTTCTCCGCCCCTTCAATTCCCGCAGCTTTCGCCACCCGGCTCACCGTCCCGGGATTGTCCCCGCTGATGACTTTCACCTGAACGCCCTGCTCGCGGAAATACCGGATCGTCTCTGCCGCATGCGGTCGGATTTCATCCGTCAGGCTGCAGAGCGCCACGGGGATAGGATGCTCCGGCAGCTTATCGCCCTGGATCATCCCCTCCGCCTTCGCCAGCATCAGCACCCGCCGGCCTTCCCGGGTCCTCTGTTCAATCATCTCCCAGATTTCATCCGGCAGTTCGGTCCCCATCACATATTCCGGAGCACCCAGAATCAGGGTTTGCCCGTCGCGGAAGCTGGCGGCGGATTTTTTCCGCTCCGAGCTGAAGGGCTGAATCGCAACCGGCCGCTCCGTCCCCGGTGCCGCCGCCTCCCGCAGCGCTTTCAGCGTCGCGCTTCCCTCGTCAAAGGCACCCAGAAACCGCCCCAGTGTTTGCTTTGCTTCTTCCTCCGTCTCCGCCAGAGGTTTGATTTCTTCCGTTTCCATACGTCCGCTGGTCAGCGTTCCTGTCTTATCAAGGCAGATCGTATCCACCCGTGCCAGCCCTTCGATTCCGTACAGCTCCTGTACCAGCACCTGCTTTCTTGCCAGCCGGATCACGCCTACCGCCATCGCAATGCTCGAAAGCAGCATCAGCCCTTCCGGGATCATTCCCAGCATGGCCGCGACCGCCGTAGGCACCGCAGATGTCATCGGAATGCCCTGCCACACCGTCTGCTTCAGCAGCAGGAGCGCTCCCAGGGGGATCAGCGCGCAGGCATCCCAGCGAATCAGCTTCTTCAGTTCCAGCATCAGTCCGCTTTCCGCGGTCCGGGTCTGCTTTGCCTCCGTCGTCAGCCGGCTCACATAGCTTTCCGCTCCCACATACACCAGCTGGCAGAAAACCTTTCCTTCCGTCAGATAGCTTCCGGAATAAACCCAGTTGCCCTCTCCTTTGTGAATCGAGTCGCTTTCCCCCGTCAGCAGCGCTTCCATCGCCCGGCCGCCTCCGCTTCGGACGATCCCGTCTGCAATCGCCTGGTCTCCGCTCCGGAGCACCATCAGGTCCCCCTCCACGGCTTCCTGCAGCGCGATTTCCTGTTCCTTTCCATCCCGGATCACCCGGGCCTTCGGCGCGTGCAGCAGCTTCAGCTTCCGAATTGTGTTCCGTGCTTTCAGCTCCTGAAAAACTGCGATGCAGGTATTCGCAATCACGACTCCGAGAAACATCATATTCCGAAAGCTGCCCACCAGAATCAGCGCTGCTGCCAGACCCAGATTCAGCAGGTTGAAGAAAGTAAACACGTTTCCGAGGATGATTCTGGATGTTGGCTTTCCATCATCCCGGGGCAGCGCGTTCCCTTTCCCCGCTTCCAGCCGCCGCCGGGCTTCCTCCCCGCTGAGCCCGCTCAGGGGAGTGTATTCAAGTCCTTCCGGAATGTCGGAAGGAAGCCGCAGTTCGTTCTTCATCCGACTCTCCTTCATGGTTTTTCGTCCTCATTATAGTCGGAAGCAGGAATGGATGCAAGCTTGCGCAGGGCCGGTTTTTGGTTTATACTCATGCCATTCCTTTTCTGAAAGGGGTTTTCCGATGTCCGTTCCATCCCATATTCTTTCGGCAATCTTCAGTGATGATACCCCGTTCTACCGTTCTCCCTCCGAGCCGGATCCGGGTGATTCCGTCACCATCCGCCTGCGGGTGGCCAGGGGCAGCGCCCTCCGGGTTGTACTCCTGCTGGAATCGCTGGAGGTGGGTACGCTGATGGTCAAAACCCGCTCCGACGCTTTTTTTGATTTTTATGAAGCCGGTATTGTCTGTGATCATACCCGCGTTTTGTATCGCTTTCTTATCGAAGGCCGGAACGGCCTGCGCATCGCTTATGACCGAAATGGTTGCCGGGTCACGGAGGACGGCTCCATGCCGGATTTCAATCCGGCTTACGCTTTCCGCTTCCAGCCGGGCTTTCATGTTCCGGACTGGGCAAAGGGCGCTGTACAGTATCAGATTTTTACAGACCGGTTTTATAACGGCGATCCTTCCAATGATGTGACCGATAACGAATATTACTACACCGTTGGGCATGCCAAGCACGTGGCTTCCTGGGATGCCCTTCCCACGGATACGGATATCCGCTGTTTTTACGGTGGTGATCTTCAGGGCATTATCGACAAACTGGATTACCTTCAGTCTCTGGGAGTGCAGGCCCTGTATCTCAATCCCATCTTTGTTTCCCCTTCTTCCCATAAGTATGACACCCAGGATTATGAGCATGTCGATCCGCATTTCGGGGTGATCACCGATGATATTGATTTTGCCATGCAGGCCTGGGAGAAGCATAACGGGTATGCTCCCCGCTATATCCGTCGCGTAACCTCCATGGAGAACCTCGAAAAAAGCGATGATCTCTTCGCCTCTCTCTGTCAAGAGCTTCACTCCCGTGGGATGCGGATTATTCTCGACGGGGTTTTTAACCACTGCGGATCCTTCAACAAATGGATGGATTATGAGGGTATCTATCTCGGCAAGGCCGGCTTCCAGCCCGGTGCTTACCAGAGCATTCACAGCCCCTACCGTTCCTATTTCCATTTTAATGATTCCGCCAACGGCCGCAGTCCGGCATACGAAGGCTGGTGGGGTTATTCCACCCTGCCGAAGCTGAACTACGAAGCTTCGCCGGCCCTCTGCGAAGAAATCTACCGAATTGCGGAAAAATGGGTCTCCGCTCCTTATCGCATTGACGGGTGGCGGCTGGATGTCGCAGCGGACCTCGGCCATTCGGAGGAGTTCAACCACTCCTTCTGGCGCACCTTCCGCCAGCGCGTCAAGGCTGTCAACCCCGACTGTCTCATCATCGCCGAGCATTACGGAGATCCTTCCTCCTGGCTGAACGGGGATCAGTGGGATACCGTCATGAACTACGATGCCTTTATGGAGCCGGTCACCTGGTTCCTGACCGGGATGGAGAAGCATTCTGACGCTGCCCGTGATGACCTGTACCAGAACGGACACGCTTTCTTTGACATCATGCGGGACAAAATGGCACGCCTCTCATGGCCCTCTCTCGCCTGTGCCATGAATGAACTGAGCAATCATGACCATTCCCGCTTCCTCACCCGCACCAATCGCATGATTGGTCGTATATCCACCATGGGATCCGAAGCTGCCGGCGCAGAAATCAACAAGGGCGTTTTCCGGGAAGCCGTCACCATCCAGATGACCTGGCCCGGCGCCCCGACCATTTATTACGCCGATGAAGCCGGCCAGGTTGGCTGGACGGATCCGGACAACCGCCGCACCTATCCCTGGGGGAAGGAGGATCTTTCCCTGATTCAGCTACACCGGGATATTATCCGCCTGCGCTCGGCACTTCCCGTTCTTGTTCATGGTTCCCTGAAACAGCTGCTGGCGGATTATGGCCGTATCGCCTACACCCGCTTCTCCCCGGATCAACGGGCTGTCATCGCCATCAATAACACCTCCGGCTGGACTTCTTTCCGCCTCTTCGTCCGGGATGCCGGCGCAGCGGAAGGGGAAATCTTCATCCGCCGCCTCTGTACTGACGGAAAAGGACACAGCCTGGAACCGGAGAACTGCGATCCCGTAAAGGACGGATATCTCTCCTTCGATCTTCCTCCCTTCTCCTCTGTGATCCTTTCAGGCGGAGATCCCGCAGAAGCTGAGGCCCGAGTCTCCGCAGGGCCTGTTTCCTGCTGAAGGGATCGCCTCGTGTTCTCCATAAAAAAACTCCGGATCGTTCCGGAGTTTTTCTTATTCAGCTTCGGTCCCGGGTCTTTCCCGTTCGGCCATGACTTCTTCAATTGCCCGCAGGATTTCCGCAGTTGTACTTTCATCGACCTGGCCCCGCTCAATCAGGCTGATCCGGCTCTGGGGGAATCCAACAAGATCACCGACCGCCTTCTGGCTCAGCCCTGCCGCTTCCCGGGCGTCCCGAACCTGCCGGCCCAGCAGGATTTTCGCCGTTTTTCTGACCTTTTTCGTACCTGTTGACCTGTGCCTCGGAGCCCCCTGAATCCGACGAATAATTTCTTCCGCCTGCATCTCGGTCACATTTCCCAGTTCAAGCCTCGCCACTCTGCTTTCCGGCATCCGGAGGATCACGCCGAGTTCCTTCTGGCTCATGCCCACGGATTTTCTCGCGTCCCTGATCCGAATGCCGGCATCCCTGCTGAGGGTGTCTGCGCTGTCCCGGGTGTTCTGCGCGTTCCGGATCGCCTCGATAAGCTCGTTTGCCCGGCGCATGGAGATATGCCCGCATTCCATCGCCGCCAGCGTCCCGGCAGCCAGACCAACGATTTCCGCTGCTTCCTTCAGTTTCAGCCCCGCCGTCTTCCGAGCTTCCCGGAGCTGCATTCCCGGATCCTGTCTGCCGGTTTCCGGCTGTATCCGGCTGATCACTTCTTCGACCTTGCTGTCCTTAACGTACCCGCTCTCCATCTGAGCGATCCGGCTGACGGAAACGCCCAGCATTTCTGCCATTCTTTCCCGCGTCAGCCCCGCTTCCTTCCGGGCGTCCTTCATGCGTTTCCCGCCGTCCCGGTTTGGAGCGGTATGGGCCGGTGTTTTCGCCTTCTCTCCGTCTGCATTCCTTCCGCGGGCTGCCGGCTTTTCCGGCTTCAGAATGCAGGTTCCTTTTTTTCTCCCGTCCCCGTACATCAGCCATTTCCGGTTCATGCCGACGGTCTTCTCAATCTTGGTTCCCAGCGCACGGGTAATTCGGCCGCTCTCCTCGGCCGCTGCGAGCTGCTCCGCAGTCATCTCCAGCGCGGCTGCCATCCGTTCGATGGAAAGGCCGTTTTTCTCCCGCCACTCCACCGCCCGGTCCCGGACCGTATTCTGCACATAGCTGTCCAGAAAGGGATCGATATTCTCATCCTTCAGGATCTCCGGGTTGATTGGAAATGCTGCAATAAATGGCTGCAGCAGCCAGGTGGATCCCGTTTCCTCGCTGTCTTCCACGTCCTGCCGCGGTACACCCAGCTCCTCCGCCACCTGCGCTGTCGTCAGCCCCATCGCTTCCCGCAGATCCATCAGATTCATGTGTTCTTCCCTTTCCTGTCAAAATGAATATACCATCAGACGGTTTCATCTCAAAATGTGAAAAAGACTTGTATTCAGCTTCCTGAATTCATCCCTGTTCACTTGATTTTTATTATACACAATATTTAATCGCTTTGGCAAGCTTTTTATACCCAGTTTTCACTGTATTCTCTTTGGATAGGCAGGCTTTTTTCAGCGGTAGGCTGCCATCCGCCGCTCAATGACCCGGTCCCGGGCGACGGCATATCCGAAAAAGCCCAGAACAGGACCGAGCTGCTGATATAGCCCGTGATTGTAGGCGACCATACTCGCCCGTTCCAGATGAATTGCGCTGTTTTCATCCATCAGGCCTTCACGGACCTGTACCGCCTCCACCTTCGCCAGGAACAGGTCATGGCTCCCAAGTTCAATCTGACGGCTGACCCGGCAGCTGATTCTGGCCGGAGCCCCGGCCACCGCCGGTGCAAAGCGCATTTTCTCCGCCGGTTCATACCGGAGGCCGGTCTCCTTCGCCTTATCCACGTCCCGTCCGCTGCGCACGCCGCAGTAGTCCACCGCCCGGCACATGGCCGCATCCACAAGATTGATGACGAACTCCCCGCTTCTGAGTATCAGCCCATGAGAATACCGTTCCTTCTTCAGGCTGATGCTCACCATCGGCGGCTCGGAATTGACCGTTCCCGCCCAAGCTACGGTAACCATATTCCGTATCTCAGGATGATCCTTCTCCGCACAGCTGACCAGCACCACGGGGGTAGGATTCAGCATCGTTGCCGGTGGAATCGTATGATATGCACGCTTTTCTGTCATGATCCGAACATCCATTCCACTGCTTTGGCGATGTATTCCTGCCAGAAGACCATATCATGCTGTCCGGTGCTCTCATAATACTGGTGGGGTACCTGTTCCGCGTTCAGGAAGACATGCATCTGGCGGTTGTTTTCCAGCAAAAAGTCCTCCGTGCCGCAGGCCATGTAGATTCCCGGAATTTTCTTTCCCGCAGCCTTCAGCTTCCGGATCAGCACTTCAGGGTTCACATCTCTTTCCAGCACTGTTTCCGGATCGCCGAAGCATTCCCGGTAATATGCATAATTGGCAACCCCATTCCCTCCGCCCGGCTGCATGGTCGCAACCTCATGCACGATCAGTGCAGAGGACAGCGCCGTAATCTTCCCGAAGGTATCCGGATAAGCAAGCCCGGTATGCAGCGCGCCGAATCCGCCCATGGACAGGCCGGCGATGCAGGTTTCCTCCCTGGTTTTTGCGAGACCGAATGTTTTCCGGACATAATCCACCAGTTCCTCTCCCACCATGGTCTGGTAGGCCCGGCCGGTCGCTTCCCCGTTCAGATAGAAGGAGTTTTCCGCCGTAGGCATGACAATCGCGAAGCGGTATTTTTCCGGCAGCCCCCAGGGCACCCAGTTTCCCGCGTTCCCCGTATATCCATGCAGCAGGAACAGCGTCCGGATCGGTTTTCCCTCCACTTCTGCCGCAGCTTCCGCCCGGGGGTCATTCGGAATCAGCATTTCAAACGAAGTCGTGCGCCGCAGCGCATTGGAAAAGTATTCAATCCGGAAATAAGCCATCTTTCATTCCTCCTTCGTTATTTGCAAGACAGTTCCTGTTCCCGGGATCCTGCCTCCCGTGGCAGGCACTGACATCAGGGATCCCACGGCCCGTCTTCCATCGGGTATGACTCCTCCGCATCGTTCAGCCGGAATGCCCGATACCGCGCTGTCAGCTCCCATTCGGGCATGGTGAATCGTCCTTCCGGAACATGCATGCGGACGGGTTCCCGGTTCCGGAGGATCCGGGCGTAATCCAGCACGCAGGTCAGCTTTTTCTCCAGTTCCACGCCAAAGGGTTCCGGAATGGGAGAGTGATGGTTGTCGCTCCCCGCTGTCATCAGCAGGCCCTCCCGTTTCCCCATGGCATACGCACGGGCATCGTCCAGCTGGGTATTCCCGGCATTGGCGGCCTCGATTCCATCCGCAAACTGGGTTCCGATCCGGATAAAATCGATATATCCCCGCACCCGGAAAGGATGCGCCTGGATGACCGCTCCGCCGGCCCTGTGTACCTCTTCCAGCTGCTGCCGGCGATTCCACCGCCCCATCTCCGGATGCGCCTTCATGTATTCCTTCGTCAGCCCGTAAATCAGATATTCGTCAAAACCATAGTTTTCTTCATACGCGAAGAAAACGTCCAGCCCCACCTTCAGCCCTTCCTCCAGGGCGTCCTCGTACCCGCGCCAGAACAGATCCACCCGTTCCTCCCAGGGCAGGTCACGGGGAATAGCACAGTTTCCCCGAAAAAAATGATCTGTCATAATGATGCCCGTATATCCCCGGTCTTTGTAAAAACGGACATGATCCTTCCCTGTGCTGACTCCGCAGGCGCTGGCCAGACAGGTGTGCATATGCGTCTCATACAGATATCCCATAATATGAAAGTCCTCCGTTTCCGAAGGGAATCATATCACGATTGATTCCGAACCGCAACCACGGATTTCATCCCGGAAGCGGTCAAAAGCGAATCCGACATTTTCTTTCCCGTGGGCGTCACTGGAAAGGATCAGGCGCGCCCCCTTCGCCCGCAGATACTGACGGATTTCCCGGGAGGGATAGGCGTCCGTCCGGTATCCCCGGGAGATGGCGCCGGTATTGACTTCAAAGGGTTTTCCGGTTTTCAGCAGGATATCCGCCGCCCGCTTCCATGCTGCCTCATACCGGGGATGACAGGCATCGAACCAGGGGTCCCTTTCAGCAAACTTTGTCAGCAGATCAAAATGCCCGATTATATCACATTTCGTGACTTCCACCACCCGGCTGACCAGCTCGTAATAGGCTTCAGCGAAGGCATACCAGTCGCCGTCGAAATACCGGCGTACGCCCTCCCGCTGCTTCTCTGCGGTCCAGTCCACATGAACCCTTCCCCCATCCGCCATCCGGAGAAAGTGAACGGAACCGATGACGTAATCATAATCCAGGCCATCATCCGAATAATAATCCCGCTCCAGACCGCACAGGACCCGGATTTTACCGGCATACTTCCGCTTCAGCTGATCCATCTCCGCCCGAAAAGCGATCGTCCCTTCCGGCGTCATTCCGCACTCATCCCCCTCCGTATGGGAATGATCCGAAATGCCCGCGCAGGTCATCCCCTGCTCGGCTGCCGCGAGAATCATTTCCTCCGGGGTATCCTTCCCGTCTGAATACCGGGTATGCATATGCAGGTCGAAGAAACCGGCCCGCGCTCCTTCCGCCTTCATGCTTTTCTCTCCTGAAATGATCCGGTAAAGCGCTTCCGCTTATTCCCCAGCCCGCATTTTTTCCTGCTTCACCTTGTGATCAATCACATGTCTCCGGGCCAGCTCATCCCGGATTTCCTCGAGGGAAATCCCGGCCTCAACCATCAGTACCATCACATGATACGCCAGATCCGCGATCTCGTAGATCGTTTCCTCTCGGTCCCGGTCCTTGGCGGCAATAATGACCTCCGTACTTTCCTCTCCCACCTTCTTCAGAATCTTGTCCAGCCCTTTTTCAAACAGATAGGTGGTGTAGCTGCCTTCCTTCTTCTCGGTTTTCCGCCCCCGGATCAGTTCCATCAGTCCGTCGTAGGAAAAGTCGTTCCGATCTTCGCTGATATAAACCGGATCATTGAAGCAGCTGTCTGTTCCCAGATGACAGGCCGGCCCGTCCTTTTCCACCAGCACGGTCAGCGCATCCCGGTCGCAGTCTGCCGTGATGGAAACAATATGCTGGTAGTTCCCGCTGGTCTCCCCTTTCAGCCAGAGCTCCTGCCGGCTCCGGCTCCAGAAACAGGTCAGCCCCTTCTCCATGGAAATGCGCATGCTTTCCCGGTTCATATAAGCCAGTGTCAGAACTTCCCGGCTTTTCGCATCTACCACAATGGCAGGGATCAGCCCCCGCTCGTCAAATTTCAGTTCATCCATCCCGATCATCGCAGGTTTCTCCTTTGCTTTATATTCTTACCGGAATACCGGCTTCCGCCATGGCCCGTTTCAGGTCTGAAATCCGCACCTCCCCAAAGTGGAAAATCGAGGCGGCCAGCCCAGCATCCACCCCGGGAATCCGGTGAAACAGGGTCAGGAAATCCTCTGTTTTCCCGGCGCCGCCGCTGGCAATCACCGGGACCTTTGCCACCCGGCAGACCGCCTCCAGCATCTCCAGATCGAATCCCTGCTTCACTCCGTCGGTATCGATGGAGTTCACCACCACCTCGCCGGCTCCGTCTCCGACACCCCGGCGGATCCATTCCAGCGCTTCCAGGCCGGTGTTGTCCCTTCCACCCCTCGCGAAAACCCGGAACACGCCGTCCACCCGTTTCACATCCACGCTCAGCACAACGCACTGATCCCCGTATTTCTTCGCCGCCTGTCCGATCAGGGACGGATTCCGGATTGCGCCGCTGTTGACGGATACCTTGTCCGCCCCGCATTTCAGAACCCGGTCAAAATCCGCCACCGTATTGATGCCTCCCCCGACCGTCAGCGGGATAAATACCTGCCGGGCGGTCTCGGTCAGAATATCGGTGAACAGCGCCCGTCCCTCTGCTGAGGCTGTAATATCATAAAAAACCAGCTCATCCGCCCCGCAGTCGCTGTAGTATTTTGCCAGGCGCACTGGGGAATCCACATCCCCCAGCCCCTGGAAATTCACGCCCTTTACCACCCGGCCGTCCCGCACATCCAGGCAGGGGATAATCCTTTTTGTGATCATGTTGCGTTTCCCTCCCGGATCGCTTTTTCGAGCGCAATGGCGCCGGTATAATACGCCTTCCCGACAATGGCGCCATACAGGCCCATCTCCCGCAGAGCGCGGAGATCCTCCATCGTGGACACGCCGCCGCTGGCGGTGATTTGAATACCCAACTCCTGCTGCAGTTGCCGGTACAGCTCCCGGTTTGTCCCCCGCATGGCCCCGTCCCGGCTGATATCCGTGCAGATCAGCGTCTGCACGCCGGTCTCTTTCATCTGCCGGCAGAAATCCAGAAAGGGCAGCCCGGAAACCTCCGTCCAGCCGCGGATGGCGACCTTCCCGTCCCGGATATCCACACCCACAGCGATTTTTTCTCCGTATGCTTCCAGGGCCTCCTCCAGGAAATCCGGATCCCGCACCGCTGCGGTCCCGAGGATCACCCGGTCCAGACCGTTCTCCAGATAAACCCTGACCGTATCCATGCTGCGGATTCCGCCCCCGATTTCACAGAAGAGTCCGGTTTCCTTCTTCAGCCGGAGTACGGTTTCCAGATTCGGGGTCGTGCCGTCCCTGGCTCCTTCCAGATCCACCAGATGAACATGGGTCGCCCCTTGCCGGACAAAGTCTTTTCCGATCTCCTCCGGATGCTCGCTGTAAACTGTCATCTGCTGATAATCCCCCTTCAGCAGCCGGACAGCCTTCCCCTCGTACAGGTCAATGGCCGGAAACACGATCATGCTGCGCCGCCTCCCATCGCACAGAAGCTTTTCAGGATGTTCAGCCCCACATTCCCGCTCTTCTCCGGATGAAACTGACAGCCGAAGACATTTCCCTGGCCGACGCAGGCGGTCAGGTACGTCCCGTATTCGGTGTCCGCCAGGAGAGAATTCCCGCATCCCGTGGCGGCATAGGAATGGACAAAATACACATAATCCCCTTCACGGATTCCGGAAAGCAGCGGGTTATCCCGGCAGAAGCGCAGCGCATTCCAGCCCATCTGCGGAATCTTCAGCTGTCGTTCCGGATCCGCCCCGGTTTCCTCCAGAATCTCCCGGATCGGCCGTACGACCCCTTTCAGCAATCCGAGACCTGCATGCTCCCCGTATTCAAAGCTTTTTTCGAACAGCAGCTGCATGCCGAGGCAAATTCCCATCAGCGGTTTCCCCGCTTCCGCTGCAGCAGTGACAGCCCGGTCAAGCCCCGTGTTCCGCAGTTTTTCTGCCGCGTCCCCGAAGGCGCCGACTCCCGGCAGAATCACCCGCTCCGCCGCGAGAATGATCTCCGGATCCGAAGTAACCCGGGCTTGTTCCCCGATGGCAGCAAAACTGCTCTCCAGCGAGAACAGGTTTCCCACGCCGTAATCCACGATCGCTGTCATGCTCTCTGTTCCTTTCCGGAGGAAGGCTCCGGCCCGTTCCGGCCGTCTTCCTGTCATTTTCCGTCGATTTCAGCACTGCGTCCTTACAGGATCCCTTTCGTGGAAGGAATCTCTCCCGCCAGTGCCGGATCAATCTCCGCGGCCTCCCGCAGGGCCCGGGCCGCGCTCTTGAAAGCGCCTTCGATCACGTGATGGCTGTTTCTCCCGGCCAGCTGCCGGAGATGCAGTGCACACTTCGCATTCCGGACGAAGCCCAGGAAGAATTCCTCCACCAGCTCCGTATCAAAAGTCCCTACTTTCTGGGTCGGAATCTCCAGTCCGTACCCCAGATAATCGCGGCCGCTCAGGTCCACCGCGGCCAGAATCAGGCTCTCATCCATCGGCAGCAGCTGCTGTCCGTAACGGCGGATTCCCCGTTTTTCGCCAAGGGCCTGATCAAAGGCCTTTCCCAGGGCAATCCCGATATCCTCCACACTGTGGTGATCATCCACCCGGGTATCCCCCTTGCAGGTCACCTCCAGATCAAAGCGCCCATGACGGGAAAAAAGCGTCAGCATGTGATCCAGAAATCCCACGCCCGTGCTGATTTCATTTTTTCCCGTACCATCCAGTTCCAGCCGGATCCGGATATCCGTTTCTCCGGTTGTTCGAATAATTTCCGCGTTTCTCATTCCATCCTCCTTCTGCGTCTGCTGCTCTCTGACCCGGCTTGCTTCACTGCCCCGAACCGGACATGATTCATATGGGCGCTTCTGCCCGGGGTCAAAGGGCGGACAGTTCCGCCAGCAGTGTCTTCATGTCCGCCCGGGTACCGATCGAAATCCGGTTCCAGTCCCGGATCCTTTCCTGATCGAACCAGCGGATCAGGATTCCGCGCTCCCGCAGTCTGTCCCGCAAAGTGCTTCCCGGGAAAGCCGAATGATGAACGAACAGGAAGTTCGCCCGGCTGTCCGTGATTTGAAAGCCCAGTTTCTCCATTTCCGTCTTCACCCACGCCCGGGTTTTTCCGATTTCCTCCGCATTCCGCAGGTTGTATTCATCCCTTTCCAGGCATGCAATCCCTGCCGTCTGGGCCAGCCGGTCCACATTATACGGGTTCGTGGAATATTGCATGGCCTTCAGGTCGCGGATCAGCGCTTCACTTCCCGCGGCGAAACCCAGGCGAAGCCCCGCCAGGCTCCGGGATTTCGAGAAAGTCTGGATCACCAGCAGATTTTCATACTTCCCCAGCAGCTTCAGCGCGCTTTCGCCGCCAAAGTCCACATAAGCTTCATCAACAATGACCACGTTATTCGGATTCTCCTGCAGGATCATCTCGATCCCTTCCAGCGGCAGAAAAATGCCGGTCGGCGCATTGGGATTGGCCAGGAACACCGGTCCTCCGGCGTCTGCATAGTCCTCCGGGGATACAGTCCAGTCCGCCCGGAGCGGAATCTCACGGAAGGGCACTCCGTTGATCCGTGCGAACACCGGATAAAACCCGTAGGTAATGTCCGGAAACACCGCCGGGTGATTCCCGTCACAGAAAGCCATGAACGCGTAGTTCAGCCCTTCATCGCTGCCGTTGGTCATGATTAGGTTTTCCGGCTTCAGCCCCAGGCGTTCTGAGAGCACCTTCCGCAGCTTCCCGCTTTCCGGGTCGGAATACAGGCGAAGATTCGCCGTCTCTTCCCGCACAGCCTCCGCCACCCACTCCCCGGGCGGGAAGGGGTTCTCGTTGGTGTTCAGCTTGATATACTTCCGCTCCTGCGGCTGCTCTCCCGGGGTATAAGCCTTCAGGGTCCGGTATTTTTCTGAAAAAAAACGGCTCATGCAGGATCCACCCCCCGGCTCAGAGCACTGCGGGCATGCCCCGTCAGCCCCTCCTTCCGGGCAAACAGCGCCACATCTGCCGCCACCCGGTTCAGCGCATCCCGGGTGAAATAGGTATACTGGGTCTTCTTCACAAAGTCATCCACACTCAGGGGGCTGGAAAACCTCGCGGTTCCCTGGGTCGGCAGCGTATGATTCGGTCCCGCCAGATAATCCCCCAGCGCTTCCGGACAGTTCCGTCCCAGAAAAATGCTGCCCGCATGCCGGATGGCATCCAGATAATCAAAGGGATTGTCCACGCACAGCTCCAGATGCTCCGGTGCGATCTCATTCGCTGTATCGATGGCGCTTCGAAGGTTTTCCGTCAGAATGATCTTTCCATTGTTTTCAATGCTGGCCCGGGCGATCTCCTCCCGTTCCAGCTTCGGCAGCTGTTTTTCGATCTCTGTCTGCACCTGCAGGGCCAGTTTCGCGCTGTCCGTTACCAGGACCGCGCTGGCATTTTTGTCGTGCTCCGCCTGGCTCAGCAGATCCGCAGCAAGATGGTGCGGATTGCTTTTTCCGTCCGCCACCACAAGGATCTCGCTGGGGCCGGCAATCATGTCGATGCTTACCAGCCCGTAAACCTGCCGTTTGGCTTCCGCCACAAAGGCGTTGCCGGGTCCTACGATTTTATCCACCTTCGGCACGCTTTCCGTACCGTAGGCCAGGGCCGCGATTGCCTGGGCGCCTCCGGCCTTGACAATCCGGTCCGCACCGCCAGCCTTTGCCGCCGCCAGGATCGCCGGGTTGATTTTCCCGTTCTTTCCCGGTGGCGTCGTGATAACCACCTCCGGGACCCCTGCAATTTTCGCCGGAACCAGCGCCATCAGCACTGACGAGGGATAGGCCGCCGTGCCGCCGGGCACATACAGGCCCGCCCGGTCCACGGGGATCACCTTCTGCCCCATGATCACGCCGTCCTCATCATTTATGATGAAGCTGTTCCGGATCTGCCGGCTGTGAAACTTCCGGATGTTTTCCGCAGCCTTTTCCAGCACCCGAAGGAACTCCGGCTCCACAGAAGCGACCGCCTCCGCCATTTCTGCTTCCGTCACCAGCAGGTTCTCCAGGTCTGCCCCGTCAAATTTCCTTGTATATTCCCGCAGGGCCGCATCCCCCCGCTCCCGGACCTGCCGGAGAATCTCCGCCACGGTGTCCGTCACATTCACCGTCGGCGTGTTCCTCCGGAAGATTTCCGCTGCGGATACTTCCCCCATTTTCAGAATTTTCATCATTTTCATTCCTCCCGGTCCGGCGGCTGATCCGGCCGCCCCCCTTTTCCGTTCACGCTTTCTTCCCGAGTCCGGCCATCAGCCGCTCGATGGCTGTCCGCTTGAATTTAAACCCGCTTTTGTTGGCAATCAGCCGTGCGGAGATGGGCACAATTTCTTCCCGGACCGCAAGATTGTTCTCCTTCAGTGTTGTCCCGGTTTCCACGATATCCACGATGACATCGCTCAATCCCAGGATCGGAGCGATCTCAATGCTTCCGTTCAGATGGATGATGTCGATGTCCCGCCCCATGCTTCCGTAGTAATCCCGGGCGATGCGGCTGAACTTTGTCGCCACCCGCAGGGGCCGCTCCGGATCTTCCCGGAAGTCTGCAGGCGCGGCCACCGCCATCCGGCATCTCCCGATGCCCAGATCCATCAGCTCATATACCTCCGGCCTGTATTCCAGCAGAATGTCCTTTCCGGCCACGCCGATATCTGCTGCTCCCCGGGCCACATAGATTGCCACGTCGCTGGGCTTGACCCAGAAATACCGGACTCCGGCTTCCGGGTTTTCGAAAATCAGTTTCCGGCTGTTTTCCAGAATGGCCGGGCACTCGAAGCCCGCTTCAGCGAAGAGCCCATAAACCTTCTCTCCCAGCCGCCCCTTGGGCAGCGCGACATTCAGCATCGCATTTTCAGGGGATTTTTCCCGATTCATCCTTCATGCTCCCCCTTTTCCCAAAAACCATCCAGCCGGTTCAGAAATACCGCAAACCCGATGGCCCGGTCCTTCCGGTGCATCCGCCGCATCAGTGCGTCATACTGCCCTCCGCTGAGCACCGGATCCGGATTTCCCTCCAGAAAGCCTTTGAAAGCGATCCCGTTATAATACTTCAGATCCCCGGTGGCGGAAAAATCAATCCAGATTTTTTCCTCCGCTGCTGTCCCCATAAAGCCCGCAACCGCCTGGCTCAGTTCCCGGGCTGCGCCTTCGCAGCCGTTCTCCTGTGCGATTTTGAGGATCTTCGGCAGCACGGTTCGGGGTGTCCCGTAAGCGCTCAGCAGGGAGACCAGCGCATCCTCCGCGCCTGCCTGCAGTCCTGCCTCCCGGCAGATTTCCGCGATCCCGTGCAGATTTTTCTCCCCGGCGCAGCGCAGGATTCTTTCCCGCATCCGGCCGTCCATCGCCACGCCGTCCACCAGCGCGCTCAGCAGATCCAGATGACTGATCTCCAGCACATATTCCGGCTGCAGGTTTTCGAGGCTTTCTGCGGCCATCCGCAATATCTCGCCGATGGTTTTCCCTTCGACCTGCCCCATGCATTCCACGCCGACCTGGGTTTCCTCCCGGAAGCCGTCCGCCCCGGCGGAAATCCGGTATACATTTTCATGATAATACAGTTTCTGCAGGCCTTCGCCGCAGTCCCGGATATTCTTCACGATGCTCAGCGTCACGTCCGGCTTCAGCGCCATCAGCCGCCCGCCTGCGTCCGTAAAGGTGATCACCCCGTCGCTCAGCAGGAAATCCTTGTTCCGGCTGTAAAGATCATATTCCTCAAACTTGCCCATCCGATACCGGCTGAATCCGTGTCGGTGGTACAGCTCCCTCAGCCGGAACCCGATCCGTTCCCGTCCGTCCAGAACCGCCTCATTGATTTCCATCCGGATTCCTCCTTTCGAATTGCTTTGATGCTATCGCATTAGCGTGCTAAAGTCAACTGCTTTGCTGAAAAATCCTGCCTATTCTATCACAGATCTTCCGCACTGACAATTTCTTCCGTCGGCAGGTCGCCCGCCGTATCATCCTGGTGCAGGTCCCGGTCCATCCCGAAAGTTGTGTTCGCTCTTCCCTTTAACCACATTTTATGGTATAATAATAAGGATTGATTTTATGCGCGGGCT